>JAEUIF010001171.1 GCA_016795185.1 Planctomycetia bacterium
TTAAAAGCAAGGACGACGAGGCCCGGTTGAAGGTGCTCGCCGAACTATCGGCCCTCGATCAGGAACTTGGCCTGGGATACTAACCGTGCCACCGTTCGTCGCGGTCTACGACGCCTGCGTGCTGTATCCAGCGCCGCTGCGTAGCCTGCTCCTGTACCTGGCTTTGACGGGCCTCTTCCGGGCGCGGTGGACGGACGCGATCTACGTGGAGTGGATGCGGAGTGTGGTCCGCGACTGTCCGGACATTACTCATGCAATGGTCGAGCGCGTGCGTGACCTGATGAACACTGCCGTACCCGATGCTCTGGTGGCAGGGTACGAAGGCCTGATTCCGACCTTGTCGCTGCCCGATCCGGATGATCGCCACGTCCTGCCGCCGCGATCCAAGCCGGCGCGAGCGTGATTGTGACCAGAAACCTGGCGGACTTCCCGGTCGAAATTCTGGCCGCTCACGGAGTCGGAGCACAGCACCCGGATGACTTCGTTGTTGCCCTACCGGAAGCGGAGCCAGATGCGGTCTGCGCAGCCGTCAAAGCTCAACGAGAGAGCCTGCGTAACCCACCGAAGACCGTCGAGGAGTTGCTCGCCATCCTGGAAGCTCAGGGGTTGCCCCAATTCGTCGCCCGCCTCCGGCCGTTCGCGGCTGTACTGTAGCACCTTCGGACAAGTCGCCATTGAACCGGACATGCCGGGCAGCGATGAAGGTGATGAAGGTGCGGACCTGGTTTCAGGACTGGCCCGAAAGCCCGGAGCGCAACACGGCGGCCAGGGTTTGGTCGGGTCCAATGACGATGGGCTGTCCGGCGTGGTAAAGTCCATCAAGCGCCGTTCGTGGGAACGCGCAGCACTTTGATGGTGCGCTCGTAGGTCTGCTCCAGTTCCAAGGGCAGGCAGAGGCCGCCCCGGAGCCAGAGGGGCATGGTGGGCAACTGCTGGCCCAGTGCGAGCGGTTGGTGCCAAACTTCCAGGGTACTGTCGCCGTTACGCCGCACCGGGCGATACGAAGCGGTGAACAACTCATCATCCGCAGCTGCGACGCCGGGCAGGACTCGTGCCAATAGATCGCGGTGAAAATGGGCCGCCCGCTCCGTGACGACGTCCACGATGACCAACCCCGCGCCCTGGTGCAAATAAGTCGCGCATTTTGAAAGAAAAGCCTCGAGGTTCGCCGGTCGGTCCTTGTTTGCCGGGCTGACGAATTCGACGGCTGCGGCGAGCACCAGCCCGCCTTCATTGCGCAAAATCTGCACTTCGATGATGTCCGTCGTGGCGGTAAACGGCGCCGTGACCTGCGGTGCCGGCGGCGACCAACTCGACCCCGGAGTCGCCGGCGCGCGCGGCGGGCCGCCCGGCTCTTCCCAGGTGGCTGCATCGATTTCAATGTGCAACTGCACAGTCGGTTCGGCGACGTAACCTTCCGGCAGGATGTTGTTGAGGTTCTCCGCCGTGTAGGTTGCCCAGGAAGTATGAAAAGCCGTCCAGTGCCGGCGGCTGGCGATGGGTTCACGGAAATGGTTGTACAACGGCATGGAAACGTACTCACACGAACATAGCTTCCGTCAGATTCCGAGCCACTGTCGACTGCGCTGCCGAGCGTTAGAAACAGCCACAACGTGGGCGCGTAGCGACCCGGTCAGGCGTTTGCACCTAGATGTCGCTCCAAGACACCGGCCAAATACAAGCCGAGCGTAAGCCCGGTGTCCTCCGGCCCTGCCGCCTCCTCATAGCGGTATACCCGCGATTGTTCGCCGTCCGCGCGCAGAAACAACATGCCGCAGCCTTGTTCGTCGAAGTCGAGGACTATGTCTATCGGTCCCAGTGTCCACCCCGAGTCGGCGAACAACTCAACCGCGAGACGGCGTAACTCCGCCACCTGTGACGGGTGGTCCAGCCCGTTTGGAAACAGCCAGCCAAGCGATCCTCCGGCAATCCGCAACAGCCGACGAAATTCGGACGTGAATGGTATCCCGCCTGCGGCCTCACAGTGATCAATCTCCGCGTCCGAAAGTGGGATACACCTGGGCAGCGCGGCGAGCAAGCCAAATGCGCCTTCGGACGTGACGACCCGAAACATCCGTGACCCTCCGCCGTCCAATCAGCTAGATCAGCGTGCCGCTCATGTTCGTTTGCGGTCTCGTCGCTGGGCGGTCTTGCGTTGCGGTCGGTAACCCTTAGTCCTCTCCGGTTGCGGCACCTTATGCACGTACTCGTCTTCGCCCCGCACCGATTCGTTCGCTTTTTCGCGGCGCGCGGCCAGGGCTTCCTTCGGCGGCTGCGCCGGGATCAGGCAGTCGCAGCCGTTGCCAATCAGGTCGGCGCGGCCGGCTTGCAGCAGGGCTTCTCTCACTGCGAACCAGTTTTCCGGCTTGAAGAACTGCATCAGGGCGCGTTGTAGCTTGCGGTCGTGCAGGCCGCGGGCGATTTGCACCGGCTTCTTCGTGAACGGGTCCAGGCCCGTGTAGTACATGCACGTCGCGATGTCGAACGGGGCCGGTATGAAGTCCTGCACTTGGTCGGGGCGGTAGCCGTTGCGCTTGAGGTAGATGGCCAGGTCGATCATCGCGGGCAGGTCGCTGCCGGGATGGCTGGCGATGAAGTAGGGCACCAGCTGCTGCTTCGGTTTGCCCGCCTTCTCCGAGGCTTGCTTGAACTGCTCGGCGAAGCCCGAAAAGTTGTCGATGTCGGGTTTCTTCATCACGTCGAGGACGTGCGGGTCGGTGTGCTCCGGGGCGACTTTCAGCCGGCCGCCGACGTGATGAGCGGCCAGCTCCTCGACGAATTCCGGCGACAGCTGTGCCAGGTCCATGCGGATGCCGCTGGACACCAGCACCTTGCGGATACCCGGTTCGTTGCGGGCCTTGCGCAGCAGGTCCACCAGCGGGCCGTGGTCGGTGCCCAGCAGCTTGCACAGGCTCGGATGCACGCACGACAGCCGTTTGCACTTCGCCTCGACTTCGGGCCGCGTGCAGCGCATCTGGTACATGTTGGCGGTCGGCCCGCCGATGTCGCTGACGATGCCCTTGAACTCCGGGTCGGCGGCGAGCTTGCGCACCTCGTTCAGCACGGATTCTTCCGAGCGCGATTGCATGATCCGCCCCTGGTGGGCCGTGATCGAGCAGAACGTACAGCCGCCGAAACAGCCGCGCATGATCGTCACCGAGTCCTTAATCATCTCGTGCGCGGGAATCGGCTCGCGGTACGACGGGTGCGGCCGGCGCGTGTAGGGCAGGTCGTAGATGCGGTCCATCTCCGCCTCGCTCAACGGCAGGCCCGGCGGGTTGACGACCACGGCTTCGCGGTCGTGGAACTGCACCAGGGTCGCGGCGTTGAGCGGATTGGTGTTGATATGGATCAGCCGGGTGGCCTCGGCGAAGGCGAGTTTGTCGGCCTTTACTTGCTCGAACGTGGGCAGAGTGATGAAGACCGTAGCGAGCGGCGGGCGTAAGCCCGCTGTTTCCGGCGAATCGCTGGCGGATTGAACAGCGGGCGTACGCCCGCCGCTCGCTGGCGAGTCGCTGGCGGTTTGAACAGCGGGCTTACGCCCGCCGCTCGCCAACTCGGCGGCTTCCTTCGCCCCCAGCACATAGGCGACACCGCGCAGGTCGCGCAGGTCGCGCACCGTCTTGCCCGCTGCGAGGCGTTGCGCGATCTCGACGATGTTACTTTCGCCCATGCCGTAGACCAGCAGGTCGGCCTTGGCATCGAGGAGGATCGAGCGGCGGACTGAATCGCTCCAGTAGTCGTAGTGGGCCAGACGCCGCAGCGAGGCTTCTACCCCGCCGGCGATGATCGGCACGCCAGGGAATGCTTCGCGTGCCCGATGGCAATAGGGCAGCGTGGCGCGGTCGGGGCGCAGACCGATCTTACCGCCGGGCGAATAGGCATCGTCGTTGCGCACCTTGCGGTTGGCGGTGTAGTGGTTGATGAGCGAATCCATGTTGCCGGCGCTGACCGCGAAGCACAGCCGGGGGCGACCGAACTGCCGCCAGGGGTCGGCAGACTTCCAGTCGGGTTGGCTGAGGATCGCCACGCGGAAGCCGGCGGCTTCCAGCACCCGGCCGAGGATGGCCATCGCGAAGCTGGGGTGGTCCACGTAGGCGTCGCCGGTGACGAACACCACATCGACAGCGTCCCAGCCGCGCGCACGCATTTCGCGCGCGTTCATGGGCAGCGGCGGCGCGGCGTGGCGCTCGTGCCAGAGCGGCAACGCGATGCGCGGACTGCGGGCCGATTCGGGAGTTGCCGTGCTCATGGAGGAATTCGCCGGTGCTGCGGAAACGGAACTTTACTATTGCAGGGTCTTGCTCAATCGAATTTTGGGTGCCATGCCCACGGCTTTGTGTGGCCATGAGTACCTTGCACGCTTCCCATGCCCACGCAAAGCCGCGGGCATGGCACCCAGCACTCGCAAGGACTTACCTTGTGCATCACGTGCCTTGAAGGTGCATTATACGGCGGCGCGAAGCGGCACAGCAGGCGAAGGTGGGCGAATTCGCGGAACCGGGGAAGCGCTCTTGCCCGCCGGGAGCCTGGAAAGCTATCATGACCCCGCTGGCACCGTACCCGGTGGTCTGCCAGGAACGCAGGGTCTTACTGGCCGCAGACCACTCACCACCGACCACTAGTCAGGAGGCTCCACATGGCCAAGAAGACCACCTGCCCGATCACGCGGCAAGAGTTCCGGGACAAGGCGAAGCCCGTGACCGTCGTCATCAACGGCGTACCTCTGGCGGCCGAAGTGAAGGAATTCTCCACCGGTTCGCTGGGCTGGTACCTGAACGGCAAGACCAGCATCGAAATCGACGGCAAGCTCACCGCCGTGCAGATCGGCCTGAACTTGACCATCGTCGGCAGCAAGGAACTGCCCAAGGACGAAGCCGACGAAGCGAAGGAAGAAGCGGTGGCCTGAGCGGGAATGGCCCAGTAGGTCAGGCTTTCCAGCCTGACTGCCGCAGTAGGTCAGGCTTTCCAGCCTGACATGCAAATCCGCGTCAGGCTGGAAAGCCTGACCTACCAAGAAAACAGCCCACGGCAGCGGCGAACCATGTGTCGCCGCTGCCGTGGGCTGTTGGTGTTTCGGCGTTTGTCAGCTGATCTTCACGCGTCCGGACTTGCTGCCATTGCCGGTCACCGTGCTGCGAATGATCTCGCGCAACCCTTCATCGTCAATTCGGTCGATGGCTTCCGCCGGACTGACCCAGACCCGTTCGCGGAAGTCATCCTCGGGCCAGGTGTCGGTTTCCTCGGTGACGCGCATCAGGAAGACGGTGACGAGGTGCTGGCTGCCGAACTTCTCGTAAAGAAAGCTGCCGACGGGTTCGCGTTGCAGGACGCCGGTCAGGCCGGCTTCTTCCCAGGCTTCTTGCAGGGCAATTTCCCCCGCCGTCTTGCCCGGCTCCATGCCGCCCTTGGGAACGACCCAGCGTTTCCCACTGCGGGAAGTCACCAGGCAAATGGTACCGTTGCGAATCGGGATGGCAGCAGCCTGGCGGATCGAATCGGTATCGATGGACATCGAGGTTCCCAACCAGAGAGGAGAAACCTGCGTTACTTGAAGTGTGCCAGGATGCGCCGAAAGATCAAGACAAGATCACAAGCGGCCGGCGATTTTCACGGAATATGCACATTCGGTTCATGCCCGCGACAAATTCCTGGCTACGAGCATAGCAGTTCAGCGTGTGGCGAGCCGGCGCAGTCGGGTAGCTAGGTCTTCGAGCACGAATGGCTTGCGCACCAGGCCGCGCGCCCCCCGGCGCAACAGTTCCTGCTCGGAGTAGTCGCCGAGGTTGCCGCTCATGAACAGGCAGCAGACTTCTGGATCGCAGGCTTCGAGCGCTTGCAAGGTGCGCGGGCCATCGAGTCCGGGCATAATGACGTCGAGGAGCACGACGCCGATGGCTGCGCGTTGAGCACGGTAGAGTTCGACTGCCTCCGCGCCGCCGGCGGCGGCCCAGACCTGAAAGCCCTGGACTTCGAGGCTCATTTGCAGGAGTTGGCGAATGGCGGGTTCATCGTCAACGACGAGCACGCCCGGCGGTGCGGGTTCGACGGGGTCGGGACGCTCCTCGGTATGCGTCGCGGTCATCATCCGGTTCCCTCCGGGGCTGCGAAGTTTCCGAGGCGATCGGGGGTGGAAAGGGGGTAGTCTACCGAGTCGATTTCGGCGCGTCGAGGGGGGATTGTGGAAACCGGCCGCGATTGGTGTACACTGGCCAGCCGGTCGCCGATCCGGACTGTCGGCCGCGTCCACGGTGGGCGCGCTGGACTCGCATCGGCCCGCACCTGGAGATGCCCCATGCTGTACCGCAAGACGGCTGCCTTGGCGTTGCTGGCCCTGACCTTGCTGGCCGCGCCCGGCCCCGCGCAGGACTTCAAGCTGGAGGAAGGTTTCACCCGCTTGGACAACGGCAAGGATCTGGAAGGCTGGGAAGGCAAGCTCGACGGCTGGAGCGTGGTCGAGGGCGCGATCCATCTCGACTCCAAGAAGGCCAAGGGCGACATCTACCACAAAACTGCGCACGGCAAGAACGCGGTCATCCGCCTGCAATTCCGGGCGGCCAAGAAGGCGGATTCGGGCGTCTACATCTGGGGCAACCAGCTGCAAGTCCGCGACTACCCCACCGCTGGGCCAAGTCAGTACGCCAAGCCGGCCAAGCCCGCCGGCGAATGGAACGACCTGGAATGGGACATCACCGACGGCGTCGCCGTCGTCAAGCTGAACGGTGAGGTGATCGAGAAAGCCTGGAAGATCGGCAAGGACGAGAAGAAGGGTGTCGGCTTGCAGAAGGAAAGCGGCGATTTCGACTTCCGCTACATTCGCCTCCTGGAGAAGAAATAGGCGGGTGGGTCTTCGCCCGACGGGGTGCCGTGCTTAACCGCAAGCGGGCGTCCCGGCGGGCGTTTGACAGCCCGCGCCGGCGCTGCTACGTTGGCAGCTTGGAACCCTGCCGGACGATGGAACCCTTCGGGTGGCCGTCATGACCAACGAAAGCATTGCCACGTTCATCAGCGCCATCAAGGACCATCGCCTGCTGGACGACCACGAACTGACCAGCCTGGCCGACCTCCAGTCGCAATGCACCGAGCCGCTTTCCCTGGCCCAGCAGCTCATGGAGCGAGGCTCCCTGACCCGCTACCAGACGGAGCAGATCTTCCGGGGCGACACCCGCAAGCTGGTGCTGGGCCAGTACATCTTGCTCGAACCCGTCGGCGAGGGCGGCATGGGCCAGGTCTACAAGGCCCGGCACATGCGGATGAAGCGCATCGTCGCCCTCAAGGTCATCCGCAAGGAAGTGGCGGGCGATGCCTTCGCGATGGAGCGATTCAATCAGGAGATCGAAGCCGCCGGCAAGCTTCAGCATCCCAACGTGGTGGCCGCCTACGACGCCAACGAGGTCGACGGCACGCTGTTCTTCGTGATGGAGTTCGTCGAGGGCGTGGACCTGGCCAAGCTGGTGCATGAAAACGGTACTCTGTCTCAGGGGCTGGCCTGCGAATGCGTGCGCCAGGCGTCGCTCGGCTTGCAGCACGCGCACGAGAACGGTCTGGTGCATCGCGACATCAAACCGTCCAACATGCTGCTCTGCTACAAGGACGGTGTGGTCAAGCTGCTCGACCTCGGTTTGGCCCGGCTGCGCGAGCGGCGCGACGGCAAGCAGCTGACCGCCACCGGCATGGTCATGGGCACGCCCGACTTCATCTCACCGGAACAAGCGCGCGATTCACGGCACGCCGACATCCGCTCCGACCTCTACAGCCTCGGCTGCACGCTTTATTACCTGCTCTCCGGGCAGGTGCCGTTCATGGAAGGAACCTTTACCGAGAAGCTCATCAAGCACACGCTGGAGGAGCCGCCGGCGCTCGACCAGCTGCGCGACGGCCTGGCCCCGGAGGTCGTGGCAACGGTCAAGAAGCTCATGGCCAAGAAGCCGGATGACCGCTTCCAGACGCCGGCCGAACTGGCGGAGGTACTGGCCCCCTTCGCCCAGCCGCAGAAAACCGCCGAGCACTTCCGGCCCGCCAAGCGCGACGAAGAACTCGAACCGATCTCGCACCTCGACGACACGCAGGAACGGCCCAGCCCGGCGCCCATCGGCGGGACGCTCGACGTGACCGCCCGACGACAGGCCGCGCGGGACGGCACCGAACCGCTGCCCAACCAGCTGCCGTCCGAAAACGTCACCCGCTGGCCCTCGCTGCCTCCGGCCCAGCCGGGACCGAAGCTGCTCGGTCCGACCGAAAAGCTCGATGCCGCTGGCCCCCAGAGTTCGGTGGGGCGCGGCGTGCTCGCGGTCGTCGCCGGGGCGGGCCTGGCGCTGATCGTGGTCGTGGGCTATCAGTACGCCACGGGCGGCTTCGGTTCGGGAGTGGCAGTCGTCACGCCGACTCAGCCGGAGACGACGCCTACTACCCGACCGACGGTCCCCGCCACCAAGCCCACGCCGACGGAACCCAAGAAAGACCCGCCCGAGGTCAAAAAGGACCCACCCGAAATCAAGAAAGATCCGCCGTTCAAACCGCCCGCCCCGCCGCCGGTGGGCGTCATCGTCACGGTGCCGAAGCAGGACCTGAAGTCGAAGGGCCTGCCGCTGCGCACGGCCCTGTCGCGCGACGGCCGCTGGGCGCTGGCGGGCTGGGACTTCTCGCTCTACCGCTGGGACCTCGACGGGCGGCCAATCGGCGTGCCCGAACGCGAAACCTATTCGCCGGTCAACGCCGCCGCGGTCGCTCCGGACGGCCGGGTGCTGCTCGCCTCGTGGGAGGAGATCCTGCAAGCCGGCAAGCAGCCGCGCGTGGTACCCATCGTCGCCCTGTGGAACCCCGCGACCAAGGAAGACCTGCGGACTTACGTGGGCCACGAAAAGGAAGTCACCTGCGTGGCCTTCTCGCCCCAGGGCAACCGGGCGCTATCGGGCAGCGAAGACCAGACGGTGCGCCTTTGGGATTTGCGTGCCGAGAAGCCGCTGGTGCATGTCATGCGCGAGCACAAGGCGCGCGTGCTCGCGGTGGCCATCACCCCGGACGGCAATCGCGGACTGTCCGCCGGTCGGGACAACAAGGTCGTGCTCTGGGATCTCGACGCCGGCAAGCTCCTGCACGTTTTCGAGGGCCACACCAGCTTCGTGACTTGTCTGGCCGTATCACGCGACGGTCGCTACGCCCTGTCCGCCGGTTGGGACAAGCGCATCATCCTCTGGGACCTCGAAAAGAAGCAGCAGGTGCGCATCTATGCCGGCCATGAAGCCGTCGTCTGGTCGGTGGCCTTTGCACCGGACGGCAGGCGTTTCCTGTCGTGCGGCGCGGATCAAAGCGTCCGTCTGTGGGACGTGGACGCTACCGAACACCTGCACTCCTTCACCGAGCACAAGGGCGCGGTGCTCAGCGTGGCCTTCTCGGCGGACGGCGCTTACGCTCTCTCCATCAGTGAGGATCATGCCGTGCGCCGCTGGTCCTTGCCCAATAAATAGCGTCTATCGGTCCGCCCAAAATCTCGCTGCGAACCCGAGTCCGCCCGACAGCAACAGCGCCAGCCAGGCCGTGGCCAGCATCAGGCGGATGGACTGGCTTGCCTTGTCGGCACTTAGCGGCTCGCCCGCGTCGCCGAGCAAAGGCTTCTCCGAAATCACTCCCTGATAGCTGCCGCGCCCTCCCAGTTGCACCGCCAGCGCGCCGGCCATCGTCGCTTCGCCCCAGGCGGAATTCGGACTGGGGTGCTTGCGGCCGTCGCGCCAGCCGACGCGCAGGGCCTTCCAGGAATGCTGCCTCGTCAGCAGGGCCGCGAGTGCCATCAACAGCCAGGTAAGCCGGGCCGGTATGAAATTGGCCAGGTCGTCCGCGCGGGCCGACGCCCAGCCGAATGAGCGATACTTTTCATTGCGATAGCCCACCATGCTGTCGAGCGTGCTGATCGCCTTGAAACCCCAGAGGCCCGCCGGGCCGAACAGGGCGGCATAAAGCAACGGCGACACCACGGCGTCGGTCGTATTCTCCCCGACGGTCTCGATGCAGGCCCGGTAAATCTCTTCGGGCGGTAGGTCAGCCGTATCGCGGCCGACGATGGCGCTGAGCCGTCGCCGTGCCTCGGGCCAGTCTGCGCGTTCGCAGGCTTCGAGCACGAAGTGCGTTTCGCGCGCCAGACTGCGCGCGGCCAGTCCCCAATAGACGAGCACGACTGCGACAGCCAGCCCCAGCCATTCATGAACCAACGCAGCGCAGCGAACCGCTGCCCACGCAAACCCGGCCGCGCTCCCCGCGACGACGAGCAACAGCACGATGCCGCCCAGCCGTGCGGGCAGCCAGCGGCGCAGCGGTGGTTCGAGTGCGCCAATCAATCGCCCCAGCCAACGCACTGGATGCGGCCAGCTCGGCGGATCGCCGAGTAGTTGGTCGAGCAGGAAGGCCAGCGAGAGAACGAGGAGTTGGTCCACGATCAGGCAACGGCAAGGAAGGGGCCGGAGGATTCCAGCGACACGCATTCCATACCGCGAAGCGGTTATACTCCACAGCCCAGGGTCGCGCAGCGCACCCTGGGTTGGCGAGCGAGTTGGCCGCTCTACCCCGAAGGGGTTGCACAAGTCGCCTGCACAACTTGTACAACCCCTTCGGGGTAGAAATACTGGTTATGTCCTCAGACCCAGGGTGCGCTGCGCGACCCTGGGCTGTGGAGTGTAACCGCTTCGCGGTAAAGACCCGCCGTTGGCCGAAAGCGCTCGACCAGTCGGCGCGGTCGTTTGCATTGGATTACCGATCAAGTGCCGATATTCAATCCCAGCGCGTTTGCCACGGGCCGCATATCGCAATGCTCCGTCAGCCAGCCGGCCAACCGTCGATAGCGGCGAGCCCAGAACTCGCGTTGCGAGAGCCATTCGCCCTCGGCCAGCGCCGGCAGCCCTTTGCGGCGGCGCAGACTGTCGAGCAAGCTCCGGCAGAAGCGGGCATCATCGAACAGCCCGTGGACATAGGCGCCTGCGATACGCCCGTCCGCGCTGACCGCGCCATCGTCAACGACCGCACCGCCGGGTTGGCGTTGCACGCGCAGCCACGGCAACGCCCCCGGCCGTCGCTTGCTGACCCCTTGATGCACCTCGTAACCGATCAGCGTGCTGCCATGACACAGGCTGCCGGCTGCACTCACCTCGGCCGTCACGCGAAACAGCGACTTGGTGGGTTGGAAGTGGGTGTCGAGGTCGAGCAGACCCAGTCCCTCGGCGCGGCGGGTCTTGGATTCGACGCCGTACGCATCGTGAATGGTGTGCCCCAGCAACTGGCACCCGCCACAGACTCCGAGAATATAGGGGCCTGTCCGCTCCGCCGCTTGTCGGCTTAGCAGGTGCGACAGCCCCGTCGAACGCAGCCAGTCCAGAGCGCGTACCGTGGTGCGTGTGCCGGGCAGGACGATCAAATCGGGACGGGCCAGTTCCGCGGTGGCCCCCACGTAACGCAGCGTGACGCCGGGCAACCGCCCCAGCGCGGCGAAGTCGGTGAAATTGCTCAGGCCGGGCAAGCGCAGGATAGCAATGTCGATCTCGCCGCTGACGGCGCTGTTGGCGATGCCGAGCGAATCTTCCTCGTCGAGTTGCACCGCTTCGTCGAATGGCAACACACCCAGCACCGGCCGTCCCGTCCGCTGGTGGACGTAGTCGAGGCCAGAGTCGAGCAGGCTGGCGTCGCCGCGAAACTTGTTGATGACGAAGCCGACGACGCGCTCGCGCTCGCCCGGTTCGAGCAGTTCCCAGGTGCCGATCAGTTGAGCGAAGACCCCGCCGCGCTCGATGTCGGCGACGAGCACGACGGCCGCATCCGCGTACTCACCCATGCGCATGTTGACGAGGTCGTTCGCCTTCAGATTGATTTCGACCGGGCTGCCCGCGCCTTCGAGGATGATGGCATCGTGCGCAGCGGCCAGCCGCGTATAGCTTTCGGTGATGGCCCGCCAGGCTTCCGGCTTGTAGCGGTAGTATTCTTGAATCGACATGACGCCGACGCCCTGCCCCTTGACCACCACCTGGCAGCCCTTCTCCAGCGGCTTCAGCAGAATGGGATTCATGTCGGCAGTCGGTTCGAGGTGCAGCGCCTCGGCCTGGGTCGCCTGACTGCGGGCGATTTCCTCGCCCGTGAGCGTGACGTAGCTGTTGAGCGACATGTTCTGCGCCTTGAACGGTGCGACGCGCAGGCCGCGTTCCAGCAGCCAGCGGCCGAAGGCGGACGTGAGCACACTTTTACCAGTGTGGGACGCAGTCCCCTGGATCATCAGGGCGCGGGGCATGGCTCGCCTGCGAGAATTTCGGCCAGGGCGCACACGAGGCGCTCATTGGCGTCTCGGGTTTTCACCGCCACCCGAAGGTAGCGGTCATCGAGTCCGACGAAGTTGGAGGCGTCGCGGACCAGCAAGCCGCGTTCGCGCATACGGGAGTTCACCTGAGTTGCGGTCCAGCGCTCCAGTCTCGCCAAAACGAAGGTCGCGCGACTCGGAATCAATTGGCCGCAGCGAGCCAGACTCGTGGCAAATGGCGACGCTGCTTCACGGAACCATTCCTCGGTCTTGCGCGGATACTCCCGATCCGCCAGCGCGGCGATTCCTGCGACCTGGGCGAGCAGATTCACCGACCAGGGCGGCAACTCGGCCCGAAGACGAACTGCCCGGGCCGGGGACGTAATCGCATACCCCAGACGTAGGCCAGGTAGCGCGAACTGCTTCGTCAGGCTGCGAAGGACCACCAGATTCTCGCAGGCAGCGAGGTGCTGGACTAGCGTGTAATCGGCGACAGGTAGATCACCGCCGCAGCAGGACAGGAAGGCTTCATCGACCACGAAGCAACTAGCGGGGTGTGCCTGGATCCACGGCGCCAGGCTGCGGCTGGCTTGCGGCCAGAGTCCGCCCGTGGGGTTGTTCGGATTGCAAAGCCAGACGAGGTCCGCCCCTTCCGGATCGAACGGTTCCAGGGCGAAGTCGTCGCCCTCCGCCAGCCAGTGTTCGACCTGCGCGCCGACCAGCAGCGACGCCCGCAGATACTCCGTGTAGGTCGGTTCGGCGATGGCCACGCGGCGAGGCCGGAAAGCACGAGCGCTGGCGTAGATCAACTCATTGGAACCGTTGCCGATCACGATCTGTTCGGGGGCAACGGCATGCAGCGCGGCCAGCTTCTCGGTCAACTCCCGGCAGTGTGGGTCCGGATAGTGCGCGATGCCCGGCAACGCCGCGCGGATCGCTTGCAGCACGGACGCGGGAGGACCGAGCGGATTGACGCTGGCGCTGAAGTCGAGCAATTTGGCACGGTCCGCCGGCGCGATGCCGCCATGCCGGAACAGCGGGGCGGGATCGGTGTAGGGAGGGGGGATTTTGCGCATGAAACTAGAAATCGATGGGCGAGCGGCGGGCCATGCGGCGACAGACCCGCCCGTACCATATCAAGCGACCGGCTGCTTCAGTCTATCCTGGGGTGGCACGTCCCGCGGTACGCCGAGGGCGTGCGAGCGACGGGCCATTCGATTGGGGCCAGGACTCTTCCGGGTTCATCACGCCCTCAGCGTACCGAGGGCGTGCCACCCAGCCGCCCAAGCATGACACCCCGTCGTTGCGCTCGTCATGAATAGTCAGCGGGCAGGGCCGCTGTAGATGCGCTTGTCGCGGAGCGGCTTGCGTTCGGGCCGCTTGTTGTTCGCGGTGCCGCCGAGCAACTGCTTGGCCCGGTCGAGATTGGTGGCCTTGAAGACGCCGAACACCTTACCGTTCCGGCCGCCGGAACTGGCGTAGCAGTAGTCAATGTTGATGTGATCATTGGCCAGCAACTCGCAGACATGCGCCAGCGCGCCGGGTTGATTCTTCAGTTCGACCAGCAGCACGTCCGATTCGGCATGACGGAAACCGTGGGCGTTCAGCACCTGCACGGTCTTGGCCGGATCGCCCGTGACCAGGCGCAGGGCGCTGTGCTCGTGGCTGTCCATGACCGTCAGCGCCGTCACGTTGACTTTCTCTTTGGCCAGGGCCGACAGCACCTTGGCCAGCCGGCCGGGCTTGTTCTCCAGGAACACCGACACTTGCTTGATGGTCTCGATCATGATCCGTGTCTCCGCAGGCAATCCAGATGCAGATCAGAGTTGCAGGAGCATTATTCTAAGTGCTGGCGGCGAATGGTCCAGAGAAAGTCAGCGGCGGCGTCCGCAGCCGCGAGCGGTCAATGGGTGGGTTCGCCCAGCGTCTGGAGCACCTCGGGGCCAAGGGCCGCCAGGGTGCGGCGGCGGATGTGGCGAATGAGCTTTTCCAGGTCGGCACAATAGACCGAAGGATTGTCGAAGCCGCGCTCCGTGCTGTAGCGGTGCGGCATGTAACCGCCGCCGCAGACGTCGCGCAATTCGCATGCCTGGCAGGTAGCGCAGAGCATGGGCGCGCCGCGTTGCAGCGTCTGGATCATCGGGTAGGCGTAGGCGGCGTCGAACTCGTGACGCAGCACGTTGGCCCCCAGCTTGGTAATGCCGTCCGCGCAGCACTTGAACGCATCGGTCGGCTCGATGCTGCCGTCCGTCTCGACCACGACCACGCCGACGGGCTTGCCGCCGATGTTGTCCGTGCTGAGCGGATAGCCGAACAGCAGCCGCAGCATGTTGTCGAAGTAGCGCACGTGCCGGTCGGGCCGATTCTGGTCCAGCCAGAGGTCGAAGAACTCGATCATCCAGTCGCCATAGGGCATCGCTCCTGGCGGCGGCGGATTGGCATGGTTGCCGTGCGGCAGACAGAGATCAAAGCCGGGCACGTCGAGGAATTGCCAGAAGTCGAACAACTCGCGGGGCGGGATGTCGGTATTGGCGACCGCGAGCACGGACGAGAAGATGCGGCGACCGAGCGGATGCTGTTGCAATTCGCGAATACCGCGCACCGTATCGTCGAAGGTGCCGTGGCCCTTGTGGTCGAGCCGGAAGCGGTCGTGGAAACGTTGCGGACCGTCGATGCTGATGCCCACCGCCACGTCGAGTTCGGTGAGCAGGTCGATCCATTCGGCATCGAGCAGGACGCCGTTGGACTGCATGCTGAACAGCGTGTCGACCTGTCCGGCCAAGCCAGCACGCACCTGCTCCACCCAGGCGCGCAGTCGTTTCTTGCCCAGGAGCAGCGGTTCGCCGCCGTGCAGGATGACCTGGACGGATGGTACGCCGTGTCGGCCCGCATGCCCACCAATCCGCCGCACGAGCGCGGCGGTGACGGCATTGTCCATCGAGGAAGGCTGGTCGCGGTAAGTCCGATCCGCGAGGTTGTACATGTAGCAGTAGCTACAGTTCAGATTGCACCGGCTGACGACCTTCACCACGAAGGTGGTGAAGGGGATCGGCCGGGGCACGGCTTCCGTGGCCGGATTAATGAGCGCCTCCAGCGCGGGCGGAGGATGAAGCGAAGTCAGCGCGAGCGCTGGATGAAGCGAAGTCAGCGCGAGCGGAGGACGAAGCGAAATCGGCGCGAGCGCCGGACGAAGCGAAATCGGCACGAGCAGCCGAGGAAGCAAACGCCGCCGGCTGTGCGGCCAGTTCACTCGCGGCCGTCAAGGCGGAACGCACCGCAGCCACTGGTACGCCGGCAATCTGCCGCGCGGTCAACGGCCGCTGGCTCAGATTAATTACGAAGCTGCTGGCAATCGGCTCGCTCATCGATTGGATTCCTCTACTTGGCTGCGCGGCGACCCTGTCCGAAGTTGTTCGGCGAGAATGTTCGTCCAATCAACAGTTAAATCAGGGGGCAGGAACAGTCAAGCGGATTCCGGCACTTCCCGCCGGGCTTACCCAGATTATCACCGTTGCGAGCCGCGCATTCGGATGTGGCAGCGACGGCTGCCGCTGGGTTTCGGCGGCAGTTTCGCTATGGCCATTGCAATCGTTGGAGTAGGATGGCCCGCTGGCTGGCGAGTTAGGGGAGGCCGTCATGGGCTACTTTCCGCTGCGTGCATTTCCAGGGGTTGCCTGGCCTCCGATCATCGAAAGTGGGCTGGCACAGGTGTGGTCCGCGTATCAGACGCTCGACCGCACGCAATGGCTGGAGCCAGCCGAAGTGGAACGGGGCCAGCTGGCGCAGGTCCGGACGTTGCTCGCTCACGCCGCCGCGCATGTGCCCTACTATCGCCGGCTCTTCGCGCAGGCCGGCATCGTACCAGCGGCCATCCAATCGATGGAAGACTTTCGGCGCATTCCGCTCCTGACTCGCCAGCTGTGTCAGGACCATTTCGAGGAACGCTGTACGGATCGCCTGCCGCCGGGCACCCTGCCGGGCAGCATCATGAACACCTCGGGCAGCACGGGTATGCCGGTGAAGGTGCCCTCGACCAACATGTGCAATCTCTGGTGGCACGCCTTCTACCTGCGCGACCTGGAATGGTGCGGACTACAACCGAAGGGCACCCTGGCGATCATCCGCAACTCCAGCGCGGCTGGCGACAAGCAGCAAGCGCTCATGCAGGGAGTACAGCTGCCAACCTGGCTGCGTGAACTGCATTCCCTGATCGAATTCGGGCCGTGCCACGGCATGGACATCCGCCAGGACCACCGCCGGCAAGTCCACTGGCTGCGCGCCATCCGTCCCGATTACCTGCTGACCTATCCAACCAACGCCGGGGCGCTGGCCGCCGTCATCGAGCAGGAAGGGCAGACCGTGCCCGGCTTGCGCGCCGTGCATCTCATTTCCGAATCGGTGCCGCCGGAGCTTCAGGCACGCGTCGAAGCGGCCTTCGCCGCGCCGGTGAAGAATACCTACAGTTGCACGGAAGCGGGCTACCTGGCCTCGCCTTGTCCCGACGGGCACGGCTTTCACGTACATGCCGAGAACGTGCTCTTCGAGGTGCTGGACGAAAATCAGCGGCCTTGCGCTCCGGGCGAAACCGGCCGTGTGGCAGTGACGACGCTGCACAACTTCCGCGCCCCGTTCATCCGCTACGACATCGGCGACGAGGTGACGCTGGCGTCGGGCCGCTGCCCCTGCCAGCGCGGCTTGCCGTTGCTCACGCGGATTCACGGCAAGGTTCGCATCCTGTTTCGGCTGCCCGACGGTCGGCTGAAACGTTCCGGGATCCTGGCCGAATCGCTGACCAAGATTGGCCACCATCGCCGCCATCAGGTGGTGCAAAAATCGCTGGAATACGTGCTCGTCCGTATCGTGCCCAGCGCGAACTGGACGGGGGACCATCACGAGCGCATGAAGCTGCTGTTTGACGAGTTTTTCGAGCGCGCCGTGCGGGTGGAGATCCAGCTGGTTGAGGAAATCGAATCACCGGCGAATGGCAAGTTTCAGAGCATGGTTTGCGAGGTGTGAATTCCAAGTCACAAGGTCGGACCAGCGAATCCAATTCGTGAATAGCTGACAGCTATTGGCTGATAGCTGACAGCTATGCTTGTTATTTGGTCGCGGTGGAAAGCGCTCTATCCACGCAGCACAGCTTGCAGCGCCGCCCGCAGCACCCTGCCGCGCTGTGGATCGACCATGCGAACGAACTCGACGCGGCCCTTGAGATAAGCCGCGAAATTCGGCCGCTTTTCGCGATTCTGACTTTCCAATCCGTGGCGGGCCGCATTGTGCAGAATGGCGCGCAACGTGCGGACTTCCTGGCGCGACACGCCGGGCCGCACGTTCACTGTCACGCCGGTTACCTCTTGGCGTTGGCCACGGCGCATCAGCCGGGACTTGGTCGGGTGCAGGGTGAAGCCTTCGGCCTTCAGGATGTAGCGCACGTTCCGCAAGACATGGCCGATCATCTCGGTGTTGTCGCCGGACAGCGTCAGGTCGTCGGCGTAGCGGGTATAGGCGAAGCCGTGCCGGCGAGCTAGGGCGTCGAGGCGGCGGTCGAGGCGGCGGCACAGCGCGTTGGTGATGGCGGGGCTGGTACAGGCTCCTTGTGGCAACACCCGCTGGCCCAGCGCGACGTGATAGACCTTGTCGTCCAGCTCGGCCGGCACGCGCGGCGGTTCGGTGCAGAGCAGGGCCAACAGCGTGGCCAGGTGGCCGCTGTAGCCCAGCTTGCGGAACAAGCCCTGCACCCGGCGAAACGTGATGGTCGGGAAGAAGTCCTTCAGGTCGAGGTTGATGACGGCGGCACGGCCGACGTGCGGCAGGGCGTTGGTGACGATGGAACGGCCCGGCACGAAACCGTGGGCCTGCGGCTCGACCGTCAGCTTGCCGAGGATGTGTTCCAGCACCCAGCCTTGCGCTTGCTTCAGCGCCGGCCGCGGCGCGGAGATGCAGCGGACGCCGCCGGTCTTCTTCTCGATCTCATAGCGATGGTAGTGGACCAGCGTGGCGCTGCGGCGGTGGTAGGTCAGCCAGCGCAGTTTCGACAGCGGCATGCCCATTTCCCGCGCCAGGTCGGCCGCGATGTGCAGCACCGGCAGCTGACGGCGTCGCAGTTCCGCTTCGTTGCTGATGGTTTCTTGCAGGCGACCGCTGACGCCCGCGCCGGCATGGACGATGGTCGTCTGGCGGAGGGCTTCATAGGCTTCACGCCGCTTGTGCTGTTCCTGGAGTTTCTGGGCCTTGCGTTCCGCGCGGCGTTTCTTGCTTTCCTCCCAGCGGCGCTTGCGTTCGGCATGCAGGGCCGATTCGGGGTTCTTGACGGCCGACTGCGTGCGGCGCAGTTCTTCCAGTTCGGCCTCGATGCGGGCGCGCTCGGCGGCCTCGGCGGGCGGGTCTTGCGGCAAGCCCGCGCGCTGCGGCCAGAAGCCGTGAATGCGCATCCGTTCCAGCAGTTGCTGTTCGCTGTTCTGCTGGACGATCCGGCGGTAGAGCTGGGCTTTCTCGTCGTTGGCCATGTCAAAGTCTCGGCGTCGATGCTGCTGAAACCTTGCCCGCGCTTATGCCGCGTCTGGAGCGGCGCGGCCGTGAGTCGAGACAGCGGCCTTACGAACCTCCTGCGGACGTGCTCGTTCCACTGAAGCGGCCCCCGCACTAGCAGGGAGCCGCGGGGCCCGGCGGGCCCGACCCAGCGCGAGCCCCTGCTAGTGCGGGGGCCGCGCTGTGCCGAACGGGCACGTGACGAATGACCGGCACGGAAACCCGCACGGCGTAACGCCGTGCAAACGGCTAAGCTAGTCCGCTGTCTCGAACCCACGGCCGCGCCGCTCCGGACGCAGCACATTCATCATCCTCCCTGCCGCTCGCTTTCGAGCCGGCTCATGTGGACCAGGCGCAGCGCGAGGATATGCTCGCACGGCCCTTTCGTCAGCTTGAATTTGCGATGATGCTCGCAGGTGCAGGATGCCTCGATGATCCGGCCTTCCTCATCCACGTGCATCAACGGTCGGACGCGCGGCCCCGCGCCGCCCCGGGCGCTGCCGCTCAGTTTGTAGCCCGTCACCACGGGCCGACGCGCGATCAAACGCACCAAATCCTTCTCGAAGATGGCGCGTGCCGCCTTGGCCTGCGGGTTCGCCGCTTCCGCCGCCTGGACCTGCACGGCCTTGAGGGCTTCTTCCACCGAGAACGGCTGCGGAAACAGGTCGCGATGGCGGAACACGCAGCCTTTCAGGTCGTACATCGCCCGGCCCACCTGGCAGAGATGCGACAGCGCCGTCCGGCAGCGCTCGACCGTCAAGCCGGTCTGCTGGGCGACGACGGCATCCGTGGCGAGGCGGACTTGCCGCAGATACTGGTAGACCGTGGTCATCTCGGCCGCGCCGACATCAATACGCCGGGTGAGCAGGTCGAATTTCGCGCCGCCCGTCCAGTCGTTGTCCGTCCAGCCGGACAGTGCCAGCGTGAAAGTCACGCCCCCCAGGTCGAGGACGTAGATGCTCGGCAGTCCGTAGCCCGCGAGGTAGACATCGATGCTCCTGGCCACGGGCAGCAGTCGCGCCAGCACGCGCAACCGATCACGGCCCCAGGTGCGAATGCTGGCGGGTTTCGGCGCGTCGTAAATGGCGGGGGTGGTCAACTCGAAGGTCTGACCCCACGGCTCCAGCACCACTTTCACTTTTTCGCCGCGCGCCAGCTCGAACCGCAGCGCCCGCGGCGACACCCGCGCCTTGCGCCGCCGCAGGTAGCGAATGACGTTGTACAACTCCACGGGCGTCAGCGACAGCCGATACAGCCCCAGGCCCATCGTCGCATGCACCTGCAAGAAGCCCATCACCCAGCTGTCGGGCAGATCGATCTTTTTTTCCTGGTGCTTGCCTGCGTCACTGATCACGGTCAAACCTTCGGGCGCGATGTCGAAGCGCGTGCGCCGGTAGGTCCGCATCCGCTCCAGTTCCTGGTGGAGCTTCAGGCTGAAGTCGATGTTGGTGGTGCCGCACTCGAACTCGTCCACCCGCTCGAACAGTTCGTGCTTGACGGCCAGCCGGGCATAGGTGCTTTCGTCACGCGAGAACGCCTCGAACGAAACTTCGTCCGGATGGACCGTCACGACCGGGTCGAGCAGCATTTGCAGTTCGTACTGGTCCTCGTAGATGAAATTGAAGTAGTCGAGCCGCGCCTTGTGGAACGGCTTCAGCCGTTCCTGGTGGGCCTGGTCCAGCTCAGTCAGCCGGGCTTCCAGGGCTTCCATGCGCGCCCGCGCTTTGCTGTGCTTCATGGCCAGCCCGGCAAGGAACTTGCGGTCCTGCTCCTCCAGCCAGGCGAAGAACGCCAGCCGGTCGCGCGGTCGATACTTGTAGTCGCTGACCACGACCTGATAGAGCGCGGCCAGCGCTTCGCGAAAGACGAGCGGCTCGCGCAGTTCGCCCCGGAAGTACGTGGGCTCGCGCAGCCGATTGGCGGCGAGGCCCACATGGGCGGTGCCGAGCCCATTGACGATGGCACTGCGGCCGGTGTACTGCATGGGCACGATCATGCCGCACCTCCCGGCCAGAGGACGACGGCCGCGTCGATCTCCGGGAAGGCCAGCTTGAGCCGCACCAGGGCTTCGAGGGCGCGCTCGGCATCGGCTCGGCCATGCAAGCGGAGCACGTCACCCAGGATCAGGGCGGCGGCTTCGGCCTGGCGGGTGTCCTGTAAGCCGCGTTGCAGCAGGAAGTCCACCATGCGCCGCTTGATGGCGCGCCGTGGCCGGAGGTCCAGAAAAGCAGTGCGGAAGAAGCGCCGCAGCCGGGCCAGCGGTTCGTGTCCGGTCGGCAAGTGCTGCTCCACCAGTTGCAGGGCGAAAGCCCGCATGTGCGGATGCGGATGCTGCGTCAGCCGTTCGGCCAGGTCGGCGGTAGGCAAGCACGCCAGGTGCTGCCGGGCGAGTTCCTGGCCCATGTCCTGGACATCGACGCGATTGGAATCGAGCAAGCCCAGCAGACCGTCGAAGCCCAGCGCGGCGATGTCGAGTCGACGTAGCAGGTCGAAAGCCACTTGCCGGGTGTCCGGCCAGTCGCTTTCCACGAGCACGAAGAGCGGCGCGGGGTCGCGCTGCAAAGGTTCGAGGGCCGAACGCAGCAGGGCATGCGCACCCAACCGCACCGCTGCGACCGCGTGCTGGGCCAGCGCCACCAGCCGTTCCAGGCCCAGTTCCGCGATGGCTTCCGGGCGATGTTGCAACAGTTCTCCCGCCAAAGACTGCGCTGCGGGCGACCCGCGCAAGATCAGGTCGGCTAGCTGCGGTACGTCGAGCAGGGCCGCCAGTTCGCGCTGCAAGGCGGCGCGCGCCAGGATACCCAAGCCCTCATGGGCGCCTTCCGTCACTTCGGGCTGGCACAGCATCGCCAGCACTCGTTCCGCCAGCGCACGGCGCAGCGCAGCGTCGCCGGCCAGCACCGGCAGCACGAGTTCGAGCACCAGTTCGCGCAACTCCGGATGCGGCTTGCCCAGGAATTCGACGATGCGCTCCGGCTGGCGCGTCCAGAGTGCCGCGCACAGCCGCAGGAACCGCATGCCCAGCTGGCGGGTCGCGGGCCGCTCGTCGGCCAGGAGCAAGTCGAGCAAGGTCCAGTCCGGCTGCGCCGGATTGAAGCGCCGCTCGATTTCCTCCAGGCCCAGAGCCACCGTCGGCTGATAGGGCGCTTGCAGCAGGGCGAGGATTTCGGGCAGAGTGGCGGCGGCCAGCGTCGCGCGATGCTTGCCCGTCTTCAAAAAGGTCTTCAGCGCGAAGACCTGCACTTCCTGAAGACGAGCAGCGCCCAGTACGCGCAGCAAGGCGCGCGGCTGTGCATCCCAAAGTTCGGGATAGGCTTCCTCACGTTCGTCCAGCGGCGCGGCCTGTTGCTTTGCCGAGCGAAAGCGGAAACACAATCTACGGTCATCGTAGACAAAGCGCCGGCTGCCGCCCCAGACGATGCGATGCAGCATATAGCAGCGCGAGAAGGTGCCATGCAGGCGGCGCGGATTCCGGCCATCTTCGGCCGTGTAGTGAATCAGGGCCTCGGCGGCGGCATGAGCGTACGCGTCCGGCCGGTGCTGGGCCAGCATGCGCAGGTAGCGCCAGGTCGAACGCAGGACGTAACGCTGCGTGTCCGGCCGAAAAATCGGCGTGGTCCGCTGCACACCGTCGTAGCCCGACTTGACGCTGGCGGTAGTCCCGGTCGAGGTGCGCGCACAAACTTCGATGAGGTGGCTCACATCGCCGAAAGTCGCGTGATCGTGCCGCAGCATCGACCGTTTCAAGATGCTCTTCACGTAACGCCAGACGTGCGGCCGGTCGAGCGGCGTCTGCCGGATCGCTGCGCGCACGGCGGCCACGGCGGACGGTGTGCCGATCTCGTAGAGCGTATCGAGAGCCAGACCGCGAACCGACAGTTCCAGCTTCAACAGGGCAGCCGATAGGTTTGCCGCGGCCTGGCTATTCGGTTCAGCTTCACCGCTCGATGGGACCAGCGGACGCAGCACGTCCGGCAAGCGCTCGATGGCGCGTTGCCGGGCCTCGGCCAATCCTTGCGCATCGTTCAGGTTGCGCAACGCTTCCACCGCCGAACGCCGGCGCGATAACAGCTTGCGTTCCGCTTGCAGCCGCAACGCCGGCACGACACGCGGATCGCCGATCGCACCGAGGGCGTCCACGATGGGGCAGGCGTCATCGATGGCTTGCGGCAAGCGGGTGAGCAGGGCATCCACGGCATCCACGGAACGCAGCCAGCCGAGCCGGGCGGCAGCACGGCCGCGCACCAGCGAGTTCGTGCTTTGCAGGCTGTGGAGCAGCGCGTGCACGCCGGCCCGGAAGTAGCCCTGCTGCTTCAGTGCGGCTTCCGCTGCCGCAAAGCGCTCGGCCGTCTGCGCCGCCGGAAAGGGCTCGCTGTCGGCCGCGTGCAACAGCTTGCGGGCCACGACGCCGCGCTGCGTGCGGACCACGAACGCATCGGCATGCCCCGCCACTGGCTGCACGGTCAGCACGGCAACCTTTTCGACCGCCTGCGGATGATAGAAGCGGGCGCTGGGGAGAAGCATGCAAACCTCGGAAGTTCAGCCGCGAGCCGGAGGCGAGCGCTGCTCAGCCCTCGGCGTCGTCAAAATCCATGTCGCTGTGCTTCTGCGGCGGCGCGGGCTTGGGCGGCGCGAACGGCGGCGGCGCGGATGGTGGTGCAGCCGGTTTCGGTTTCCCCAGCGGCATCGTCGAGTTATTGAACATCGGATTGGCGGCGGCCGGCGGTTCCGGGGTTTCGAGTTCGCCGAGTTCCGCTTCCAGTGCCGCCCGCAACTCGGCGAAGCTGGTGAACTGGTGCTGGCGGAACAGGTTGTAGCCCGTCCACATCAGGTCCGCGCAGATTTCCACGGGTACCTTGCCGGTGTTCGCGCCGAGGCCCGGCAACGCGACCGATTGAATACTGCCGGGCAGCCGGGCGTTCTGCATATGGACCGCCTGAAAGGCCGCCGCGCAGGCCAGCGCCACGTTCAATGAATCGCTGATGTCCTGCGACGAGGCTTTCATGGTCGGCGTCGAGATCAAATAGACCGGCTGCCCGCGACCCGTCGGCACGCAGGTCGCATGGCCGACCGGCAGCGCCGGCCCGTAGACGCGCTGAATTTCCGCCTGCACGCGCTTCTCGATGGCCCCGCCCAGGTGGCGCTTGATGACCGCATCGAGCCCACCGTCCATGCTGCCGCGCGCGTTGGTCGGCGTCACCCAGGCGCTGACCTGCTGGTCCAGCATCGAGCCGCGCACGATCTGAACTTCCGGATTTTCCTCGAAGGTGCCTTGCCAGGCTTCGATCATCTTCGGATTCACATCGACCAGCACGACCTTGACGGACATGATGGATACCTCCCGGTCGAATCTCGGAACCCCCGCGCTACGCGAAATCAGGCAACGAACTCCACCAGGTATTCCAGCCGGTGCTGCTGCGGACGGTAAATCACATACTCATCATCCTGGAATTCGGAGCGCAGGCCCGGCTGGTTGCGGACGCCCAGGCAGCTGTGGTAGCCGTCCGGCGGCCCGGCCAGCCCGTAGGTGATCTTGGTGTATTCCTTCTGCTTGCCCAGCGCCACGCGGGCAATGGTCATCAGGCGCGTGTTTTGTTTTCCCGGTGAAGTATAGAACGCGCTGGTGCAGGCGGCGTCGCCGAAGTAGATGCCGTTGCCCAGCCAGCCGGCGTCCGTCCGCTGCACACCCATGCTGACCGCGATCTTGGGCATCACGATGCCGCGCGAGAGAATGCCGACCCAGTTCTGAATGCGCGAGCCGTGGAACAGCAGTTTCTCGTTGCCCACGTCCTTGGCGAACGCTTCCCATTCGCCGGCGCGCTTCACCGTGAAGATGTTCTTGACCTGAATGGTGCGCGTCCGCAGCTGGCTCCGCACGACATGGTCGGCCAATTCCTGGAAATGGCCGCCCTGCGGATCAAGCCAGTGGAGCTTGCAGCGCAACGCCTGATATTCCTTGTCCACGGCGGCGTCGAAAAGCACGCTGCCGTCGCCGTTGACTTGCAGCATGTCCTTCATCAGTTGCAGGGTTTCCTGCTTTTGATGAATGCTGGGCAGCGTGTTGATGACGGCCTGATCGATGGCCGACCGGCTGCGGCCGAGGCGGTGCGGGATTGTCGAGTAGAAGTCGCCCGACAGTTCGACCAGTCGATCATCGCGTTGCTTGCCCTGCTTCTGCTGGAACAGGGCGTAGATTTCGGCGAGCAGCTTTTCGCCCTTCTCGATCTGACCAACCGTAAGGATGCCCAGCGGCGTTTCAATGCCGTGGGCGGTGATCTTCGCGGCCACGGTGCTGGTCAGCGCGCTGGTTGCCTCGTCGTAGAGGTAACGCACCAGGGTTTGCACGCCGGGAGACAGCGTGCTGGTTGCTGCCGCCGGCGCGGGGCCGGCGGTGCTCTTCAGCTTATCGAGCGTTTTGCCGTCCACTGTTCCAGACGCCGTGCCGCGCGCCTGCTGCGAACCGATCTTGCTCGAAGCCAAAGCCACTTCCTGGTAGCCCTTGCGCGGGCCGGTCTTTTCGCGGAGGATCGTCTCGTAGTTGGCCTGCGCCAACGGCAACGAATCGAAGTAGCGACATTCCCGCTGGCCGGCGTTGGGATTGGTGTCCAGGTCGTCCGTCCGGCCGTAGTGGGTGAAGACCCGAAAGCAAGCGACGCCGTCGTGTGTCGCGCGGTGCAGTTCGATGGCGTAATACTTGTTGTGATTGGTCTTGATGTCGGTGACTTGCAGCACGGCCTTCTGGACGATGTCGAACTCGTCGGGAAAGGCCGGCGCGGTGGGGTCGCCGAACTTCCAGGCTTTGCTGGCGGCCATGCGGATCGTCTCCGGACGATGCGGAATGAACTGAGTGGCAGGGTAACGGCGCGCCGACGCACGTGCAATGTCGGCAGCCGGAATTCCGCCGCGAACTTTCGGCCGGGCGGGCTGTCCATGTGGCACGGCCCCAGCCGGCCAGGAGTCCTGCGGTCCCTGGTGACTGCCCCGACTGTTTCAGGCACGGGGCTCAGATTTGCCAAATCTGCGGCCGACTATCACTCCGCATCGACCGGCTTCGGGGCCGTGTTTTTCATTCCCAGGAAACGATCGCCATGAACGCGCGTGAAATCATCATCAAGGACACCCACCGCGGCCTGTGGTACGAGGACGGCGTTTTGACCCGTGTACTCGGTGCGGGCCGCTACCAGCGACCCTTGCGATTGCCAGACTGGCTGACGCCTTTCCGCCGGCCGCGCGTGGAAGTGGTGCTGGTGGACATGCGCGCCCGCGACCTGACCATCAAGGGCCAGGAAGTCCTGACCGCCGACAAGGTCGCGATCCGGGTCAGCATCCTGGTGCAATTCGCGGTGGTCGAGCCGAAGGCGGCCATGCACGCCGTCGCGAGCTACGAGGACCGCCTGTACAGCGATGTGCAGCTGGCGGCCCGTCGTTCGCTGGCCGCGATGTCCCTCGAAGACATCCTGACCAACCGCCACCGGCTGAGCGAGGACATCCTGCGCGAAGTCAAGGAGACGGCGACGGGCTACGGCGTGGCCATCGCTCGCGCCGACGTGAAGGACCTGGTCTTCCCCGGCAACTTGCAGGAGATCATGAACAAGGTGCTGGCGGCCGAGCGCACCAGCCAGGCCCACCTGGTCGAGGCCCGCACCAAGGCCGAGGTGCAGCGCATCGACGCGGCGACGAAGGCCGAGGGCCAGCGCCTGCAAGCCCAGACCGAGGCCGAAGCGGAGAAGCTGCGCGCCCAGGGCAAGGCGGAAGCCGTCCTGCTCGCGGCCCAGGCCGAGACGCGGGCACTGGAAGAACGCAGCAAGTTGGCAGCCAGCTACCAGACGCACCCGGCGCTGCTGCGCCTGGAGGAACTGGCCACGCTCCGCGAACTGGGCCAGAACGCGAACGCCCGGCTGTACCTCGACTTCAAAGCGCTGGAGGATAATGGCAACGGGCGAAGCGAAGGATAGGTTGACGGGCCACGGTCAAACAGTCATGAATAGCTGACAGCTATCAGCGGATAGCTGTCAGCTATTCATGAAATAGATTCGTCGGATCGTGTCAGCACTTCTACTGCACTTCACAACAACCCCGCCTCCCGCAAGCACGCCTTCATTTTTTCCTGCTTATCCGCTGGCAGCGGTCCCACGGGCGAACGGCACGGGCCGATGGGCGTGCCGAGTAGTTGCAGCGCTGCCTTGACGCCGCCGGGTGCGGTGCCGAGCGTCAGGGCCATGCGCACCGGGTGCAGCTTGGCCTGGGCCGCCTTGGAGGCCGCCCGGTCGCCCTTGATGAACGCTTCGTAGATTTCGACGCAGAGCGACGGCGCGATGTTGCCGGTCGCCGGCACCGCGCCGCGGGCACCCGCTTCCAGGGCCAGATAGATCAACGTGTCGCGGCCCATCATCACCGAGAAACGGTCGGGCACCTGGCGAATGTACTCGATGGTGTTTTGCAGTTCGCCGGAGGAATCCTTGATGCCGAGGATGTTCGGCACTTCCGCGAGCCGGGCCACGGTTTCGGGCTCGATGCCCACGCCGCTGGTGTGGAACGGATTGTTGTACAGCAGCACTGGCAGCGACGTGTTTTCGGCCACCCGCTTGTAGTGATTGGCGATTTCCTGCTGCGACGGCTTGATGAAATAGGGCGTGATGACCGAGACGCCGTCGGCGCCTTCCTTCTCGGCCATCTTCGTGAGGCGGACGGCTTCGCGCGTGGTTTCCGCGCCGGTGCCGGCAAAGACCGGCAGCCGTTTGTTGACGTGAGCCACCGCCGTCGCGATCACTTCCTGCTTTTCGCGTTCGTCCAGGGCGTAGCATTCGCTGTTGGTGCCCAGGACGAAAATGCCGTGGACGCCGCACTGCATCTGGTGATCGATGAACGACTTCAGCCGGGGCAGGTCGAGGTCCTCGTTGGCCTGCATCGGCGTGGCGACCGGGGGGATGATGCCTTGAATCTTCATGAAAATATCTCCGATGTTTAGCCGCGAGCCGGAGGTTTACGCTACGACTTGTTCACTTCAATGCCAGCCGTGCATCTGAAGCAACTGGGCGGTGTAAGGCGCGCCGTCGCGGAGTGGCGAAAAGCTGCCGAAAAGCGAGCAGGCGTTCCACAGGATCGCCTTATCGGTTCTCAAATATTCTGGCGAATCCCAATGCAGTGTCATTAGTTGGTTGCGTCCGACGACCTGATAGTAGGCTACGTCGGTACTGAGCGTCCGCTCTCCGTGGAATCTTCGTGGCTCATGTCCTTTGAGTATTATTTCGTCAACAAAGCACATGCGTTCCAGGTCTACCAGAAACGCTCGTTCTTCGTTGGAACTAATGAACGCGCGCTGGTCGGACAGATAATACGGGTTACATCCCAGCTGGTGATCGTCGTCCTCGTCGTCCCATTCCAGGGAACCCCACAACTCGCACTCCGGGAAGCGATAGCGTTCCAGGTAGTCATAGTGATGAGTCAGCAGAAACTCGCTGCCCGACGGGTGAAACTCCGGCGGTGTGGTGAAATCCAGTCCGGGCACCTCGTAAACCTGAATTGCTCGGCCGTCATCATAAGCCCAGTAGACCCACTGCCCATCCTGACCGGAGGCGGCCCAGATGGCCATGACCTTGCCTTCCGGATGGGGGTGCAGTGACAAAGAGGCCGGGGGCGCGGGTTCGGGAAACTGCGCGCTGCGCAGCACCTGCCAGGTCGCCGTGTCGCGAACCTGCACCTCGATCTGGTACTCGGGATAATGTCGCACGGTCCAGAGAAATCGCTGGTCGGCCGTGAATTTGAAATCATCCAGTGGACCACCGATGCCAGATGGTGATTCCTCGCGATATAGCAATTGCCCGTCGAGGCTAACGACTGCCAATTGGGAGCCATCCACAAGCACCAGTAGCCTGCTATCCGGACTAATTTTCCAGGAGCCCTGAACCGGAACCGCGAATTCATGCCGCGCGGTGAAATCGGCGTTCAACACGCGCATTCGACCGGAGCGCAGCCCCATAAGGAATAGACTGCCGTCGGGCGTAGGCTCGAAGCGCCGATCCCAACTCGCGTCAAAATCCAGTTGATTTAGCGGTTCGAGGAGCATGCGACCTTGCCTCCCGCATAACTCGCCCACAGCGCGTCGATCGGGTGCGCGATCCACACCTTGGGCCGCTCGGCGCGCACGTAACGGCCCACTTGCAGCAGACAGCCGACGTTGGCGGTGAAAACCGCCTCGGCGTCCGTGTCGAGAATGTGCTGCGCCTTGCGTTTGCCGAGACGTTCGGCCATTTCCGGTTCCGTGATGTTGTAGCTGCCCGCCGCCCCACAGCAGATTTCGCTTTCGTTGAGCGGCAGTAATTTCAGGTCGGGGATCATTTCGAGCAGCTGGCGAGGTTGCTTGCGGATTTGCTGCGCGTGGCACAGATGGCAGGCATCGTGATAGACCGCCTTTTTGATCGGCAGCGGGTGCTCCGGCTTCACCGGCCCGAGTTGCACCAGGAACTCGCTGATGTCCTTGGTCTTGGCCGCAAACGCTTCACCCTGCTTCGCCGACGGCGAACCGTGCAGCAGGTGGCCATAGTCCTTGAGCATGGCCCCGCAGCCGGCGGCGTTGATGATGACCGCATCGACGGAACTTAGATCGAAAGCGGTGCAATTCTCGGCGGCGAATTGCCGGGCCGGTTCCTCGCAGGCCGAGTGATAGTGCAGCGCTCCACAGCAGACCTGCCGACGGGGGATCACCACCTCGCAGCCGTTGCGTTGCAGGACACGGGCGGTGTTCAGGTTCGTTTGCGGGAAGAACGCATCGCCGGCGCAGCCCAGAAACAGGGCCACGCGCGCCCGCCGCTGGCCTTCCGCGGGTAGCACTTCGGGCAACTGGCCGTGTGAAGGTTGCAGCTTGGGCAGCATGGCGTGCAACTGACGGACACTGTTCGGCAGCAGGCGGGGCAGTCCAGCCTTGTCGATCAGGCGATCCAGCCCGGTCCATTGCAGCAGCCGAGCCGGGGCCAGCGCCCAGCGCGTACGATTGGCGAACGGTGTGATGTGGAACAGCAAGAGACGTTGCCAGAGCGGCAGGTTGTCCGCCGGTTGCCGGCTCTTCGCCATGTGGATGCGGAACGGCTCGATCAGCTTGCCATATTGCACGCCGGACGGGCAGGCGGACTCGCAGGCCCGGCAATCCAGGCAGAGGTCGAGATGCCGTTGCACGTCGGCGTTGAGATCGAGCCTGCCGTCGGTGACGGCGCGCATCAGGTAGATGCGGCCGCGCGGGCTGTCCATCTCCGTGCCCAACTCCACGTAAGTGGGGCACGCGGACGTACACAGCCCGCAGTGGACGCAGTCGAGAAACAGTTCGTAATCGATCCCGGCGTCGGTTTTTGGCGCGACGACCGGGAGCGAAGTCCGGGGTTCGGTGGCGGAGGTCATGAAAGCTCAGATGCCCGCGAGGAATCGGCCAGGGTTGAACAGGCCCGCAGGGTCCAGTTTAT
>JAEUIF010000442.1 GCA_016795185.1 Planctomycetia bacterium
GGGCGCGGGGGGGGGGCCCCCCGTGTTTCTACCCACCCCACCCGGGCCCCCCCCCCCGCCCCTCGCCAGGAAGGTATGCGGAGGGGTTGTCATGCTAGTTAATCGCCGCCGCTTTCTCACTACTGCCCTGGCCGCCAACGCCGTTCGGCCGCTGACCGTCAGCGGCGCGGAAGCGCAGTTGCCCGCCACGATAGCCGATCTGCCGACGCCCGCGCTGCTCGTCGATCTCGTGGCCTTCGAGGCCAACCTGAAAAAGATGGCCGAACACTGCCAGCAAACGAACCGCGGTCATCGGCCGCACGCCAAGACGCACAAGTGCCCGGAGATTGCCAGGCGTCAGGTCGCGGCCGGCGCGCTCGGCGTCTGCGTGGCCACCGTACCGGAAGCGGAGGCGATGGTCGCGGCGGGCCTTTCGGGCGTGTTGCTCACCTCACCCATCGTCGAAGTGGGCAAGATCAAACGGCTGGTCGAGCTGGCCCGCAAGCCCGGTGCAGTCATGCTGTCGGTTGGCCATGTCCGCGAGGCCGAGCTGCTGGTGCAGGCGCCGCAGTCCGCCGAGGTGCATCTCGACGTGCTCATCGACGTGGATGTTGGCGACCGGCGCACGGGCAGCTTGCCGGGCGAACCCGCCGTCGAACTGGCCCGGCTGCTCGGCCAGGGCAAGTATCTGCACGTGCGCGGCGTGCAGGCGTATTCCGGCAAGTCGTCGCATACCGTCGGCTTCGAGGAACGCCGCAAGACTTCGCAGGCCGCCTGGCAACAAGCCCTGGAGACGCGCGACCGGCTCACGCGCGCCGGCTTCGAGATGAAGTACGTCTCCGGCGGCAGCACCGGAACGTACAACATCGACAGCGCCATCGCGGGCATTACCGAGTTACAGGTCGGTTCCTACGTCTTCATGGATGTGGACTATCGCCGCATCGGCGGCCAGGGCGGCGCGGTCTACACCGACTTCCAGCCGAGCCTCACCGTGCTGACGACGGTGGTCAGCGCGGCGCATCCGGAGCGCGTCACCGTTGATGCGGGCAACAAGGCGTTTGCCACCGATGTCGCGTCCAAACCCGAAGCGCGGCACTGGACGGGCCTGACCTACAACCGGGGCGGCGACGAGTTCGGCATCCTCACGGTCGAACCCGATGGCAAGTTGCCGAAAATCGGCGACCGCCTGGAGTTTCTGACGCCGCACTGCGATCCGACAGTCAACCTCTACCACCGGATTTACGCGGTGCGCGGCGAGAAGGTCGAAGCGGCGTGGCCCATCGTCGCGCGGCGCGGCTAACACCAAGTTTAGAGCATTTTGCGACCGACTGTAGCGGTCCGCACAGCGGACCCTACGTGAATTCTGTAGGGTCCGCTGTGCGGACCTTACCATCAGGTGCTACTTCCGGTCGCGAATTGCTCTAGCCGCGAGCCGAAGGCGAGCGCTCGATGCGCCGCAGCGCTCGCCTGTGGCTCGCGGCTAAACGGAGGATTGAAAATGCTCCACATCGGTTTCGGCACCGCGGACATCACCCCCGCCGAGGGCATGCCCATCATCGGCGGCTTCATCCCGAAGCCCGGCAAGGGCGTGCGCGACAAGTGCTGGGCCGTCGCCTGCGTCCTCCACGACGGCACGAACTCCGTCGCCCTGGTCGGCACCGATACGCTGGTCATCGGCAAGCCCACCGTGCTCAACGCCCGCCGCATGATCCAGAAGGACACGAAGATTCCCGGCGAGCACGTGCTCATCGGCGCCAGTCATACGCACTCCGGCGGCCCGGCGGGCGAAGGCCCCGGCCGCGAGGAGCATGCCGAGTACCTCGACAAGCTGGCGAAGGGCATCCACTCCGCCGTCTTCTCCGCCTGGCATTCCCTGCACGCCGCCGAACTGGGCATCGGCGTCGGCCAGGAGGCGGGCATCTCCTTCAATCGCCGCTTCTTGATGCGCAACGGCCGGGA
>JAEUIF010001226.1 GCA_016795185.1 Planctomycetia bacterium
CTTCCCGCTGCCGACGGGCAGCGCGGACGTCTCCACGATCCGCGCACCGCAAAGGCGCTAGAGGCCGCCACTCGCGGCTTCGCACGACCAATCCACGGGGGGCGACATGCCCCCCGTTTCGCTTTTCCTGAATACACTAACCCGCAACTTCACCCGCCTCGCGCACCAGGGATGCGACTCATGACCACCGCTACCGCGACGACGAAGTTCGTCTACTTTTTCGGCGATGGCCAGGCCGAGGCCAGCAGCGACTTGAAACACCTGGTCGGCGGCAAGGGTGCCAGCCTGGCCGACATGACCAAGGCGCAGCTCAACGTGCCGCCCGGCTTTACCATCTCGACGGAATGCTGTGATCTCTACTACAAGGCGGGCAAGCGGTGGCCCGGCGGGCTGGAAGACACGGTGCGCGACAGCCTGGCTCACCTCGAAAAACTCGCGGGCCGGTCGCTGGGCCAGGGCGATAACCCGCTGCTGGTCGCGGTTCGCTCGGGCGCGGCCCAGTCGATGCCGGGCATGATGGATACGGTCCTTAACGTCGGCCTGAACCCCGACTGCGTGCGCGCGATGGGCCAGCGCACAGGCAACCCGCGCGCCGCCTGGGAAGCCTATCGCCACTTCATCGTGATGTTCGGCCACACGGTTGGTGGAGTCGAGGAAGCGGTCTTTGCGCAACTGCTCGACGCTGCGCTGAAGGAAGCGGGCAAGGCCGCCGAGAGCGAACTCGATGCCGGACAAATGGAACAGCTCTGCCAACGCTCGCTCGACGCCTACCGGCAGCACGCGGGCAAGGAACTGCCGACCGAGCCGTGGGAGATGCTCCGCCAGGCCATCGACGCCGTCTTCGGTTCCTGGAACAACGAGCGGGCCATCCTCTACCGGCAGCACCACAACGTCAAGGACTTGCTGGGCACCGCCGTCAACGTGCAGATGATGTGCCCGTCGGAGGTGTCCGGTGTGCTGTTTACCGCCAACCCGGTCAACCCGGCGCTGGAGCAGATCATCATCGAATCGTCCTTCGGCCTGGGTGAGGCCGTGGTGCTGGGCAAGGTGACGCCCGACAAGTTCGTGCTCGACAAGAAGACGCTCCAAATCACCGAACGCACGATCAACATCAAGCATCATGTGGTGGCCACTTTGGCAGCGGACGGCCAGGGGCAAACGGGCACCAAGGAATCCGCCTCGCTGCGCGACGACCAGGTCGCCGAGCTAGCCCGCTTGGGGCTGCGCGTGGAAGCCTACTTCCAGGTACCCAGCGACATCGAGTGGGCGCTGTCGGCGGGCAAGTTTTATCTGCTCCAGGCGCGGGCGATCAAGGTCGCCAAGACCGCTAGCGGTTCAGCAGGATCCAGCGCCGAACGCGAGCAGGTCCGCAAGGAAGAAATCGCCGCGCTCCGCGCCCGGGCGCAGCCGACAGGCACCGTCTGGGCACGCTTCAATCTCGCGGAAATCCTGCCAGCGCCCACGCCGATGACCTGGACCATCATCAAGGGTTTCATGTCTGGTAAGGGTGGGTTCGGCCTGATGTACCGCGATCTTGGCTTCGACCCCGATCCAGCGGTGGACAACGAGGGCATCTACGACCTGGTCTGCGGCCGACCCTACTGCAACCTGAGCCGCGAGCCCAAGATGCAGTTTCGGCAGATTCCCTTCGAGCATCCGTTTGAGTTGCTCAAGGCAGCGCCGCAGAAGGCGATCTATCCACAGCCGTCCCTGAAGCCGACCCTGTCTTACTTGTTGCTCTTGCCCCTCATCACCTGGAAGCTGTTCCGCTCGGCCAGCCTGATGAAGCAAGCGGCGGAGACCTGCGCCGACAAGCTGCGGCAGGACATCCTGCCGAAGTTCGGCAAGGAAACCGATGAGGAAGCGCAGCGCGACCTGAGCAAGCTGGACGAACCGGCGGTGCTGGAGCGGCTGAAGTACTGGGTACGGCGCACGCTTTACGATTTCGCGCGCGAGAGCCTGAAGCCTACTGCTTTGGCAGCCGTTTCGATGGGGAACATCGAGCGCGGTCTGGCGCGGGCGCGCATGTCTCCGGAAAAGGTGCGCTCAGCTGTGGGCCAGCTCGTGATGGGCGTGCGCCCCGACCCCGAGGCAGACTTGCCCGGCGCGGTCTCGGACCTGTCCGCCGGCCGGCTGGACCGCGCCGAGTTCCTGGCGCGCTTCGGTCATCGCGGGCCGCAGGAGATGGAGCTGTCGCGGCCGCGCTGGGGCGAGGACCACACTGCCCTGGACCAGTTGACCAAGCAAGGCAGCTTCGCGGCCGGCTTCGGAGGCCCGCCGCTCTCCAGCAACCGCGAAACCACTTCGTTCCGTCAGCGCATCGCCGCCGAGGTCCGCAAGACGCTCCAGGAGCAGCCCGGCCTGGAGCAGGAGGTCGCTCAGCTGCACACGTACCTGGCGCTCCGGGAAACTTCCAAGCATTATTTGATGAAAGGCTGTGCCCAGATTCGCCGCTACTTGCTGGAACTGGACCGCCGCCACCACCTCAATGGCGGTATCTTCTATCTGACGCCGGGCGAGCTGCCGAAATTGATTCAGGGCGTCGATCCAACAAACGTCATCGCCCAGCGCAAGAAGCGACGCGAGCTGGCCCTGAGCCTCGAAGCGCCCCAGGTCATCTTCAGCGACGACCTCGAAGCTATCGGTCGGGAAATGGCGCTGACCAACGCCCAGACGCTGACCGGCGTGCCGCTATCGGCGGGCCTGGCGGAAGCGCCGGCGCTGGTGCTGTCCGAGCCGAGCGGCGCTGCCATCCCGGAAGAGCCTTACATCCTGGTAGCGCCGACCACGGACCCGGCGTGGGTGCCGCTGTTCGTCCACGCCCGCGGCCTGGTGATGGAAACGGGCGGTGTGCTGTCGCACGGCGCGATCGTGGCGAGGGAATTCGGCCTGCCGGCAGTGGCCGGGCTGCCGGACATTCATCGGCGGCTCAAGACCGGCCAGCGGCTGCGCATCGACGGCGGCACCGGCAAGGTGATGCTGCTGAACGTTTGATTGCCACATCGCCCCTCGCCCCTTGCGGGAGAGGGGTTGGGGTGAGGGGTGGAACTGGAAGCGTGCTCGCCCCAACCCCTCACCCCCCAGCCCCTCTCCCGCAAGGGGCGAGGGGAGCAAGAACGGGTGAATTGCCATGCCATTGAAAATCTCCGCCTTTCCGAAGTGCTACATCGACCGCATCGCCGGCGAGCGTTCCATGACCGTCTTCGAGTGGATCGAAATGGCCAAGACGCTCGACGCCGACGGTCTGGAAATGTACGACGGCTTCTTCACCAGCCTGGAACCTGCTTATCTGGACCGCGTCGGCGAGGCGATTCATACGGCCGGCTTTGCGATGCCGATGCTCTGCTGCTCGCCCGATTTCACCAATCCCGATCCAGACGGCCGCAAACGCGCGATCGAGCGCGAAGCCGAGATGATCCGCGTCACCCGCCGCTTGGGCGGGCCGCGCGCTGTCTGCCGGGTACTCAGCGGCCAGCGCTACCCGGAGGTCGAACGCCAGCAGGGGCTCGCCTGGGTCGTGGAGTGCATCGAGCAGGTGCTGCCCGTGGCCCGCGAGCACGACGTGGTGCTCGGCCTGGAGAATCACTACAAGGACGGTTTCTGGAAGTATCCCGAATTCGCGCAAAAACAGGATGTCTTCCTGGAGTTGGTCGCGGCGATTCCGGACCGGCAGCACTTTGGCGTGCAGTACGACCCCTCGAACGCCGTCGTGGCCGGCGACGATCCCGTTGAACTGCTGCGCCGCGTGGCGGACCGTGTCGTCAGCATGCATGCCAGCGACCGCTACCTGGCCGAAGGCACGTCGCTCGCGGAACTGAAGCAGGCGGACGGCACGCTCGGTTACTCGCCGAACTTGCGGCACGGCGTCACCGGCCAGGGTTTGAACGATTACGATGCGATCTTCCGCATCCTCGCGGACCACGGCTATCGCGGTTGGGTCAGCATCGAGGACGGCATGAACGGCATGGAGGAAATGGCCGCCTCGCTGGCCTTCCTGCGGCAGATGAGCGCGAAGTATTTTCCGGACACCTCAACGTAGAGGACGGCCCATGCCGCCTGCGACGAACATCAATCAAGGGACGACGCAAGACATCCTGCGCACCCGCAAGCACCCGCTCAACGCCTTCTTCACGCCGCGCAGCGTGGCGGTCATCGGCGCGACCGAGACGCCGCACAGCGTCGGCCGCACCGTGCTCTGGAACCTGATTGCCAATCCCTTCGGCGGCACGGTCTTTCCCGTCAACCCCAAGCGGCCCAGCGTGCTGGGCATCAAGGCGTATCGCAGCATCGCGGAGATTCCCGGTGCTGTGGACCTGGCGGTCATCGTTACCCCCGCGCCGGCGGTGCCGGGCATCATCGGCGAGTGCATCGCGGCCGGCGTCCAGGGCGCGATCATCATCTCGGCGGGCTTCAAGGAAGCGGGCGAGGCGGGCCGCGAACTGGAACGACAAGTCCGCGAGCAACTCCGCCACAGTCAACTCCGGGTCATCGGCCCGAACTGCCTGGGCGTGATGGCCCCGCGCACCGGGCTGAACGCCACCTTTGCGGCCGGCATGGCCCGGCCGGGCAACGTCGGCTTCATCAGCCAGAGCGGCGCGCTGCTGACCGCGATCCTCGACTGGAGCCTGAAGGAAAGCGTCGGCTTCAGCGCTTTCGTGTCCGTCGGTTCGATGCTCGACGTAGGCTGGGGCGACCTGATCGACCACCTGTGCGACGATCCGCACACGCACAGCATCGTCATCTACATGGAATCGGTCGGCGACGCGCGGGCCTTTCTTTCCGCGGCGCGCGAGGTGACCTTGCGCAAGCCGGTCATCGTCATCAAGGCGGGTCGCACGGAAGCCGCCGCCAAGGCCGCCGCCTCGCACACCGGCAGCCTGAGCGGCAGCGACGATGTGCTCGACGCGGCGTTTCGCCGTTCGGGCGTGCTGCGCGTGACCACGATCTCCGATGTCTTCCACCTGGCCGAAGTGCTGGCGAAGCAACCGCGGCCGCGCGGCCCGCGCCTGACCATCCTGACCAACGCGGGCGGCCCCGCCGTGCTGGCGACGGACGCCCTCATCACCCTCGGCTGCGAACTGGCACCGCTCGCGCCGGAAACCGTGACCGCGCTGAACGGCCTGTTGCCGCCGCAGTGGAGCCACAATAACCCCATCGACATTCTCGGCGACGCCGGCCCGGAGCGCTACGCGCAGGCCGTCGAGATCGCCGCCCAGGACCCCACGAGCGACGGCCTGCTGGTCGTGCTGACGCCCCAGGACATGACCGACCCGACGCAGACCGCCGAGCACCTGAAGCCCTACGCGCAGAAGACCGGCAAACCGCTGCTGGCCAGCTGGATGGGCGGGGCCGGGGTCGCCGCCGGGCAGGACATCCTGAACCGCGCGGGCATCCCGACCTTCGCCTACCCGGACACGGCGGCGCGCGTCTTCCACTTCATGTGGCGTTACACCTACAACCTGCACGGCCTGTTCGAGACGCCGGCGCTCGGCACGGACGGAGAGGATGCGGCCCCCGACCGGGCGCGGGCGGAAGCGTTGCTCGCGTCTGTCCGCGAATCGGGCCGCCAGCTGCTGACGGAACTGGAATCGAAACAACTGCTCGCCGCTTACCGCATTCCGACCGTGCCGACCGAGTTGGCGCAGAGCGAAGCGGCAGCGGTTCAGGCCGCCGAGCGCATCGGCTATCCGGTGGTGCTGAAGCTGCATTCGCTGACCGTCACCCACAAGACCGACGTGGGAGGCGTCCGGCTGAACCTGGCCGACGCCGAAGCCGTGCGCCAGGCGTTTCAGGGCATCGCTACGTCGGTACGGGAGCGCGCCGGCGCGGAGCATTTTGGCGGCGTCACCGTGCAGCCGATGGTCCGTCTGACCGGCTACGAACTGATCCTGGGCAGCAGTGTGGACCCGCAGTTCGGGCCGGTGCTGCTGTTCGGCACCGGCGGCCAGCTGGTGGAAGTCTTCAAGGACCGCGCGCTGGCGCTGCCGCCGCTCAATTCCACGCTCGCCCGCCGCCTGATGGAACAGACACGCATCTACACCGCGCTGAAAGGCGTGCGCGGGCGGAGGCCCGTGGACCTGAACGCGCTCGAACAGTTGCTGACCCGGTTCAGTCAACTGGTCGTCGAGCAACCCTGGATCGAGGAGATCGACATCAACCCGCTGCTGGCCGCTCCCGAGCAACTGCTGGCGCTCGATGCCCGCGTCGTCCTGTACGGTGCCGACGCCGTACGGCCCCGGCTGGCGATCTGCCCGTACCCGCAGCAGCACGTCGCGCCCTGGACCATGAGAGACGGAGCGGCCCTGATCATTCGGCCCATTCGGCCCGAAGACGAGCCTGCGATGGTGCGCTTCCACCACGCGCTATCGGAGCAGACCGTCTACCAGCGCTACCTGCACGCCCTCCAGCTTTCCGAACGCACGGCGCACGAACGGCTGTCCCGGCTGTGCCACATCGACTACGATCGGGAAATGGCCCTGGTGGCCAGCCGGGAACACGAGATCATCGCGGTGGGCCGGCTCATCAAGCTGCACGGCGGCCACACGGCGGAGTTCGCCCTGTTGGTCGGCGACCGCTACCAGCGCGCCGGCCTCGGCACCGAGTTGCTGCGCCGCCTGGTCGAAATCGGCCGGCAGGAGAACCTGCGACGCATCGTCGCGGACATCCTGCCGAACAACCTCGGTATGCAGCGCGTCTGCACCAAGCTCGGTTTTCAGTTGCACCACGACCAGGACGAAGGGATCGTGAAAGCGACCCTCGACCTCACCTGAACCACACTCATGTGCCTCGCCGTACCTGGCAAACTGCTGAGCATCACCGGCGACGAAGCCCTGACCCGGACGGGGCGCGTCAGCTTCGGCGGCGTGGTGCGCGAGGTCAGCCTGGCGTGCGTGCCGGAGGCCGCCGTCGGCGACTACGTCATCGTGCATGTCGGCTGTGCCATCAGCAAGCTGGACGAGGCCGAGGCCGAACGGGTGTTCGCCTATCTGCAATCAATGGGCGAGTTGGAAAGCGAAGCCGATGAAGTACGTCCATGAATACCGCGACCCGGCGCTGGCGCGCACGCTGGCGGACCAACTGGCCCGCCAGACGACGCGGCCCTGGACGATCATGGAAGTCTGCGGCGGCCAGACGCATGCCATCGTCAAGTTCGGCATCGACGAGTTGCTGCCGCCCGGCGTCACACTGGTGCATGGTCCCGGTTGCCCGGTCTGCGTGACGCCCGTGGGCCTGATCGACCAGGCACTGACGCTTGCCGCGCGGCCCGAAGTGATTCTCTGCTCCTTCGGCGACATGCTGCGCGTTCCGGGCACGCAGCGCGACCTGCTGCACGCGAAGGCCGCCGGGGCCGACGTGCGGCTGGTCTACGCGCCGCTCGACGCCGTCCAGCTGGCCGCGGCCAACCCGCAACGTGAAATTGTCTTCTTCGCCGTCGGCTTCGAGACCACGGCCCCGGCCACGGCCCTGGCGGTGCTGCAAGCGAACCGGCTGGGGCTGGAGAACTTTTCGCTGCTGGTCGCACATGTCCGCGTGCCGCCCGCGATGGAAACGCTGCTGGCTTCCCCGAACAATCGCGTGCAGGGTTTCCTCGCGGCCGGCCATGTCTGCAGCGTGATGGGCTGTGAAGAGTATGAACCCATTGCCCGCCGGCATCGCGTGCCCATCGTCGTCACCGGCTTCGAGCCGCTCGATATTCTCCAGGGCGTGTCGCGGTGTATCGCCCAGCTGGAAGCGGGCAAGCACGAAGTCGAAAACCAGTACGCCCGCGCCGTGCGTCCGGAAGGCAACTTGCCGGCCCGCCAGCTGCTTCAGGAAGTCTTCGAGTTCGTGCCGCGCTGCTGGCGCGGCCTGGGCGAACTACCGGCCAGCGGCCTGGGACTGCGAAAAGCCTATGTCCGTTTCGATGCCGAAAAGCGCTTCGGGCTGACCTGCACGGTCGCCGAGCCGGCCAGCGAGTGCATCGCCGGCCTGGTGCTGCAAGGCATCAAGAAGCCTCATGAATGCCCGGCATTTGGCACCCGCTGCACCCCGGAAGCACCGCTCGGCGCGCCGATGGTATCCACGGAAGGGGCCTGCGCGGCGTACTATCGCTATCGTCGGCCCCTGGTTCCTCTCGCACAGTCATGACCGAACCCTTCATCGACTGTCCCCGACCGCACGGCTCCGATCGCGTGCTGCTGGCCCACGGCGGCGGCCGGTTGCTGCAACGCCTGGTCGAGCGCATCTTCGTGCCAGCCTTCGCAAACTCGCTGCTCGACGCCCGGCACGATGGCGCGGTCTTTCCCGCCGGTAGCGGCCGGCTGGCGTTCACCACCGATGCCTACGTGGTCCGCCCACTGTTCTTTCCCGGCGGCGACATCGGCAAGCTCGCCGTCTGCGGCGCGGTCAACGACCTGGCCATGTGCGGCGCGAAACCGCTTTACCTGAGCGCCGCGTTCATTCTCGAAGAAGGTTTTTCCCTGGAAACACTGGAGCGCGTGGTCGCATCCGTGCGCGACACCGCAGCGGCGGCCGGCGTGCAGATCGTCACCGGCGATACCAAGGTCGTGGAACGCGGCAAGGGCGACGGCCTGTACCTCACCACCAGCGGCATCGGCCGCATCGAGCACGACCTGACCGTCGCGCCGGCGTCCGTGCGGCCCGGCGATGTCGTCCTCCTCAGCGGCGACCTGGGCCGGCACGGCATCGCCATCGTCGCGGCCCGCGAGGAATTGGCGCTGGAATCGCCGGTACTCAGCGATTGTGCTCCGCTGAACGGCCTGGTCGAGTCGCTGCTGCAAGCCGGCATCGAGGTCCACTGCCTGCGCGACCTGACGCGCGGCGGCCTGGCCACAGCGCTGATCGAGATTGCCGGCACGGCGGGGCTGCGCATACACATCGACGAGAGCGCGGTGCCCGTCGCGGAACCGGTGCGCGGCCTGTGCGAACTGCTCGGCTTCGATCCGCTCTACCTGGCCAACGAGGGCCGGTTGATCGCCTTCGTGCCGGGCGCGCAGGCCGAGGATACCTTGCAAGTGCTGCGCGCCCACCCACTCGGCGAAGACGCCCAGCGCATCGGCGAAGTTCGCGCCGGCGATCCAGGGCGCGTGACCATGACCAGCGCCATCGGCGCTACCCGGATACTTGACCTGCTGACGGGCGAGCAGTTGCCGCGCATTTGTTGACCAGCGCTGCGATTGCACGCACGGCTTCCGGCACCCACCGTTCGGCCTCGGGCGATAGTCCTTCGCCCCAGCCGAAATCATGGCCCGCAACCGTCAACCAGTACGCGGGCGCGGCCCGGCCGAAGGCGTCCCGCGCGAGTGCCAGCAGCGCGGCGGGGTTGCTGCCGTGCGGTTGCCAGGCGTCGGCGGCGGGCGCGAGTGCTTGTACGGTGATGGGAGTTGCCGGCGCGTCGCAGCGGGCGTCCACGAAGATGGCTAGTTGACAGGCGGCGAGCGCCTCGGCCAGTTCGGGTAAGAGTTGCGGCACCACCAGTGCTTTCACTCCCGGCCAGTTGAGGACCGCAAGTTCGGCGGCGATGCGCGGGCCGAGGCCGTCGTCCCGGCGTAGCGTGTTGCCGTAGCCGATCACCAGGATGGCGGCATTCATGACGGGTCGCGCCGCGCCTCGGCGACCAGTTGCCCCTGGGCGTTGCGTAGCTGAATATGCAACGGCATCTGGCCGACGGCATGCGTCGAACAGCTCAGGCAAGGGTCGAAGGCCCGGATGCCAGCCTCGACGCGGTTCAGCAAGCCTTCCGGAATCTCCGGGCCGCGAATGTAGTGCTTCGCGATCTGCTCCACCGTGCGGTTCATGGCCAGGTTGTTTTGCCCTGTCGCGATCAGCAAGTTGGCCTTCTGAATCAGGCCGTTTTCATCCACCTGGTAATGGTGGAACAGCGTGCCGCGCGGGGCCTCGCTGCACCCGACGCCCTCGCGGCGGTTCACGCCCGCCGTGGCGCGCACGTCCTCGGCTTGCAGGTCTGGATCGTCGAGCATGCCCTGAATGTACTCGATGGCACAGAGAATCTCGATCAAGCGGGCGTAGTGGAAAAAGAACGACGAGTTGACCGCGCCCGTGCCCAGCTTACGGAATTCGACCAGTTCCTGGTCGGCGAGCGGCGTGCCCATGCGGTCGCTGATGTTCAGGCGGGCCAGCGGCCCCACCCGGTAGATGCCGGCGGGATAACCGAGCGGCTTGTAATATGGCGATTTCAGGTAGGACCAGGATTCGACCTTTTCGCCCAGGAACTCGCGATAGCGGCTGGGGTCCAAGTGGTCGGCGACGATCTGGCGGTCGCCGTCCACGATGCGCAGCTGGCCGTCATAGTGTTCCCAGGTACC
>JAEUIF010001239.1 GCA_016795185.1 Planctomycetia bacterium
GGCTCGCGGCTAAACGCTTTGGACTACGACCCCACCGGCACCGTGGGCTCCCGGCCGTCGTCGTCGACCCAGACCCAGCCGTACTGCGTGTTGCTGGGCGTCGGGTTTTGCCTATACTCGTCCCGCAGCTTTGACAGCTTGTCGGCTTTGATCGCCTGGCGTTTCGCCTTCACATCCACGCCGAAGACTTTGGCCGCGTTCAGGCCGAGAATCTGGTCCTTGACCGCGTCCGTCAGGTCCGGGTACTTGTACTTTTCCATCAACTCTTCCTTCATCTTCAGCTTGCGCAGGCGGACGATCTGGCTCTGCGGACTGCCGCCCCAGATGGAATCGGTGCCCCAGAGGATGTGGTCCGCGCCCGCCGTCTGCATCATTTGCCCGAGCATGTGCAGGCACTTTTCCGGCTGATACATCGACAGCTGATGGAAAGTGCTGCCCAGCTCGAAGTAGATGTTCTTGAGTTGCGGGTTCTTCTTCAGGATGCGGAAGAGGTCGCTGATCCAGGGGATTTCCTGGGGGTCGTCGGACTTCGCGTCCTTGACCGGCTCGCCCGTGCCCCGGCCGATGCCGCCCGCGCCCCGAAATGCCGAGTGATAGACGATGAAGTTGAGGTCGGGCCAGTCCTTGGCGGCTTTCTCCAGGTCGTGCGGCGTGCAGGCTTTCTCGTTGAAGCTGCCCAGCGGCAGCCCCTTGTGGACGCAGAGGTTTTTCACGCCCAGCTTCTTCGTCTTCTCCCAGAATGGATAGGCGACCTTCTCGTCGTCCAGGTACCAGGCTTTCTCGCCGAGTTCCGCGCCGGTGTACATCTTCCAGGCATCGATCTTCAGTTCCTTCACCTGGCGTTCCAGTTCGTCGAGTTCCTTCGCGCCGATGTTGGGCCGCAGCAGGCCGTGCGACAGCACGCGCTGCGAGCCGGCCAGGTCGTTGACGTACTTGCGAGTGGCCACCATCTGGTCGGGCGGCAGCGGGTTCTTGTCCCAGTCGCGCGTCGGCACGCCGCTGATGATGGCCATGACGGTGTCGGAATCGCCGAACACTTCCTTGACGTAGTGGGCGCGGTTGAGCGCTTCCAGGCTCTTTTCCAGCGAGCCGGCGAAGGGCCGCAGCATCTGGAAGAAGCGCACGGTCGCCTTGCCCTGGAGCGTGTCGTCGTACCACTTCTTGGCGACATCGACGTGATGCGTTTGCACGTCGAAGATGAACTGGTCCTTGGGCCACTTCTCCTCGAAGGCTTTCGGGTCCTGTGCTTCCTCGGCGGCGACGGAGTAGTAATCGCCGTAGACCTGATTCAAGGCCAGCAGGGCTGCCGCCATGCCGCTGCCGGTGCGCAGGAACTCGCGTCGGCTGATGCCCTGACGTTTGGCAGCGCGTTCGCTGAGGTCGTGCAGGCGGGCTTCATACGCGCGCTGGTCGGCCGACTGCGGCGGTGGGATGAACTCTTCGTTGGAAGCGATACGGCTGGGGATCGGCGACGGGGCGTCGAGTTGCGCGTCGAGATCGCACTGGCGGACCCACATGGCGGCCTCCGGGATTCGAGCTGTCGAATGGGATCGGCAGCAATGATACCCGGTGATACGCGGTGGGTTTCGGAAAGGCGAGCGGTGGCATTCCGAAAGGCGAGCGGCGGGCGTGAGCCCGCTGTTGGCAGCGCCAG
>JAEUIF010001266.1 GCA_016795185.1 Planctomycetia bacterium
CCTTCGCGGGGTGCATCTTGCTGGCGTGATCGGTGCCGTAAACGGGCAAGTCGCCGTGCAGCGTCAGGCTGTAAGTCGGTCCGCCCAGCAGCCGGCACAGCGCGGTCAGGTGGGCCGCATCCGCGCAACTGTGTACGTGAATGTGATCGAGTCGGTGCTGCCGGGCGAAGCTCAGCAGGTCGGCAGCGGACAGCAGCAGGCCGAGGTACTTTAACCGCTTCTTCAGCGGCGATTCACGCAGTCCGGCGATGTAGCGCAACCCGCGCAGCGTGCCGAGCGGTCGAGCCGCGAGCACACCCAGGGCCGTCAGCCAGCGCGGCGGATAGACGTAGTGCGTTTCAGCAGCGGCGGGTTTCGCGAAGGCGTGCTTGCAGGCGTCCGGGGCGGCACGGCGGGTGGAGAGCAGGAAGACCTCGACGCCCAGCGACCGCAGCGCGACGATCTCCCGCCAGAAGAAGATGTGCGTCTGCAACGGGAACTCGGGGACGAGATAGCCCAGTCTCATGCGGTGCTCCAGAAGCCGAGTGTCGCCGCACTGCGCCCCTGAAGTTCTTAGCCGATTGCGAGGGAATGGCACGCAGCGCATACAGCCCCGAAGGGGCTGCCGCTTGTTCGTAGTTCCGCCTTCAGGCGGCGAGTCGCTCGCCGCCTGAAGGCGGAACTACGAACGGATGGCGATGGCATCGACGTTCAATCCCGGTACATCGCTTCCAGTTGCTCGCGGTATTTGGTCAGCACCACGTTGCGGCGCAGCTTGAGGCTGACGGTCAGCTCGTCGGCTGCCACCGAGAACGGCTGCGGCAGCACGACGAACTTTTTCACCTGCTCCCAGCCGGCCACGTCGGTCAGCGCGGCCTGGATGCGCTGCTGGAGGAGGGCACTGACCTGCGGATCGCGGGCCAGGTCTTCGGTTGCAAAGCCGGCAAGCGGTTTGGGGAGTTCCTTGCGCAGATTGTCCCAATGGGGCACGATGAGGGCCGTCAGGAAATTCCTGCCTTCGCCGTGGACCACTGCCTGATCGATGCACGGGTCGGCGATCAGCAGCCCCTCGATGTAGCTCGGCACCAGCTTCTTGCCGCTCGACATCACCATCAGTTCCTTCTTGCGCCCCGTGATCTTGAGGAAGCCGTCCTCCAGGCTGCCCAGGTCGCCGGTGTGCAGCCAGCCGTCGCGGATGGCTTCCGTCGTGGCGGTCGGGTTGTTCCAGTAGCCCTTCATGATGTGCGGACCGCGCGACAGCACCTCACCATCGTCGGCGATTTTCACTTCCACACCATCGAGCGGCGGACCGACGGAATCGAGTCGATAGCGCGTCGTGCGGTTGAACGAAATCACCGGCGAGCTTTCGGTCAGCCCATAGCCTTGCAGGAGCAGCAGGCCGGCGTCGCGATATGCTTCCGCGACGGGCAACGGCAACGGCGCGCCGCCGGAGCAGAGCCACTTCAGCCGGGGACCGTAGATGCCGCGCAGCCGGCGGGCCAGTTCCTTGGGATCGGGCGACGCGACCGCCGCCAGCACCTTTTCGTAGAAGCGCGGCACGGAGTTCATGTGCGTTGGCTGAATCTCGGCCAGGTCGCGGACCACGGTTTCCGGCGACTCGGCCAGCACCAGCACGCAGCCCGCTTCCAGGGTGCGATAGTGGTCCACCGTGCGGGCATAGATATGGCTCAACGGCAGCCAGCACAGCGAAACGTCTTCAATGCTGAACCCTTCGGACGACTGCACCATCGCCACGTTGGAGAGCAGGTTCTGGTGCGTCAGCATCACGCCCTTCGGGTTGCCCGTGGTCCCGGAGGTGTACATGATGGTGGCCAGGTCGTCCGGCCCCAAACGCCGCTCGCGGCTTTGCAATTCTTCGTGATGCTTGGAAAGAAGCTGCCGGCCGCGTTGCAGAAACCCATCCCAGGATTGGATGACCAGACGACCGGACAACGTTTGCTGCAACCCCACCCAGCGGTCGAAGACGACGATGCCCTGAAGCTTGGGCAACTCCTTGACGACCGACAGTACCTTGTCGAGTTGCTCGCGCGTCGAAACGAACAGCCAGCGCGCGCCGGCGTCGTCGAGCTGAAAGTGAACCTGCCGGGCCGTCAGCGGCGAGTGCGACGGCACGTTCACCGCACCGGCCGCCAGCAACCCCATATCCGCGAGCAGCCATTCGAGGCGATTCTCGGCCAGCATGCCGACGCGGTCGCCCGGCTGTATGCCCGCTTCGACCAGCGCGGCGGCGCAGGCCAGGGCGTCGGCGCGATACTCGTCGTGGCTGACATCGTGAAACAGGCCATAGCGGCGAAAACGCAGCGCGGTGCGCGGGCCGAGTTGTTCGGCCTGGCGACGGTGCAGTTCGGGGAGGTTGCGATAGCTCATGGATGTCACGTTGATTGTTGGAATGGCAGCGACAAAACTGCGAACTTGTTGTCGGCCTGGCTGTGGATTCGTCGGCGTTCGCTGACGCACGTGGCTTAAATACTACACTAGATTTCTCCGAACCCGGCATTCAACAGATTTGCAACGACTTGCTCGACCCCGGTAGCATAGGCTCCGTCGAAGTTAACTGTGGCAAAGGTTCGCTCACCTTCGGAATAGATGCTGATCCTACCCGCAAGGGGCTCAGCGAGTATGGCCGTCCCATCCACCGTTGGTCGAAATTGGACTTGGTCGGGAGGCCAATGACATGACAGTCGCTCTGTTAGTGAGTTGAGGTCAATCCTACGATGGGCGATAAAATTGATAGTTCGAGGTACAACCTTGTAAGGTTGGAAATCAACCGGTGGGTCAAAGGCAGACAACCTCCTCAACTGCGTCAACAGCGGTGATCGCTGCGTCACTGCCTCCAGTATGAACTCGACGGCGGATAGCCCCTTGATTTGAAAAAAGCCATCGTCGCGATGCCGGTAGACAAATGGCCAACCGTTAGGCTCCCCCACTGTGAGCCAGCTGAGATTGTCTACTGTGCCGAGCGTCCCGAAGGGCAGCAGACCTCCAGCTTCGGGAAACGCTCGGTACGGAACGTCTTCATACTCCGCAATGTCGCGGTAGAAGGATGCCCAGCGCTCCCACCAGACTCGAACATCTTCGTGCGTACCAAATGGACTGGGAATTTCAATGCAACCAATATCGCCGCCCCCGTATGCTGAGATGTACGCCTTGTAGTCGGCAGGAAGGACCAGCCCGAGTTGCTTTTCAATCCCGTCCCAATTGCCCGTATTGGCGTAGGGCCTTTTGGGAGGCGGCACCACTGTCCGCAGTTCGTCGAGTGGATCGAATGGGACGCGCTTGAGCAAGCCGAGCCATACGGGATCCAGAGTGCGGTGTAGTTCGCGTAGCCGTGCCCGCAATGCCGGCACACGTTCATCGTCCAGAGGCATCGCGAGGAATTCGGCCTCGATTCGCAGCAACTCCGCGCGGGGGTCGCCACGATCCTCCAGCCAGTCCGCGTACACCAGGCGAGGCGTCGCATCGTCAGGCGCGTCGAGAATCGCTGCGATGAAATCGTCTTCCATGTTTTGGTCCCGCGTCTTCGGACAGATGACGGCATGGCCTGCCGGGACTGACGCCACCGCTCGTCAGATACATCGTGCCCATACCTTACGACAGCGCGCCGCGCCGGAGCAACAAACAAAACGAGGCGCGGCGTTCGTGACGCCGCGCCTCGGAGGAGTGCTAAACCGTAAACGGTCTGGGTGTGCGAAGCGGTAAACGGTTAAATCAGTTCGCGGATCACCGGATGCTCCACCAGGTGTTGCGGGCGGCCGGTCGGGTCCATGATCGTCGTGGTTTCCGGGTTGATGCCCAGGTTGTGGTACAGCGTGGCGAAAATTTCGCCGAAGTGGACCGGCCGGTTGGCGGCGTGTTCGCCCAGGCGGTTGGTCGCGCCGATGGCCTGGCCCGTCTTCATGCCGCCGCCCGCGAGGAAGGCACAGCTGACCTGCGGCCAGTGGTCGCGGCCCGCGCCGTTGTTGATCTTCGGCGTCCGGCCGAATTCGCCCCAGGCGATGACCGTCACGTCGTCGAGCATGCCGCGCACGTCCAGGTCTTCGATCAGGGCGCTCAGGCACTGGTCGAGCTTGCCGCCGTGGTCGCGGACCAGGTCAAAGTTCTTGCCGTGGCTGTCCCAGCGGCCGTAGGACAGCGTCACGCAGCGAGCGCCGGCTTCCACCAGGCGGCGGGCCACCAGCAGTTGGTCGTTCACCGTCGGCGCGCCGTCGTACTGGAACTGGTAGGGCGTGCCGTCGCCGTAGCGGGCCAGCACCTTTTCCGGTTCCCGGCTGATGTCCAGGGCTTCGAGCAGCTTGCTCGAAGTCAGCACGCCCAGGGCCCGTTCCGTGGCGGCGTCGATGCCGTCCATCATGCCCGTGGCGTCCAGTTCGCGGCGGAGCGTATCGAAGCTCGACCGCAGCTGCCGGCGGTCGGCCAACTGGTCGGTCGGGATGTTCAGCTTCATGTTGGCCATGCCCGGCCCGTCCGGCTTGAACGGAGCGAAGGCGGGGCCAAGGAAGCCCGTGCGGCCCGAATCGGACCACGGGGCATGCTGTGTTGACTTGGCCAGCCCGACGAACGGCGGCACTGAGGGATCGACCGCGCCCTGCACGCGAGCAATGGTCGAACCGAGGCTCGGACGGCCGCCGATGGGGGCCAGGTTTTTCGATTCGTAGCCCGTGGTGCACTGGAAAGCGTCGTGCCCGCCGGTCGCGCCGACGACCGAACGGATGACGGCGCACTTATCCATCATCTTGGCCAGGCGCTGGAAAGTCTCGCCGATCTGGATGCCGGGTACGTTGGTGTCGATCGGCTTGAACTCGCCGCGAATTTCCGTGGGGGCTTCGGTCTTGATGTCCCACATGTCCTGGTGGGGCGGGCCGCCGCCCAGGAAGATGTTGATGACGGCCTTATGGCTGCTCGGCCGCTGGCCCGCCTGAGCTTCAGCGCGGAACAGCTGGTCCAGCCCCAGGTACTGGGAACCGAACGCGAAGGCACCAATCTTCAGGAAGCTGCGGCGAGAGACGCCGTCACAGAACCGGGTGGGGTTGCCGAACAGGTTCAGCATGGTGGGACACCCTTTCACGTTGGCAGGCGGAAGGCGGGTGGTTCGTTCCCGGTGCGCTGGGGTGGGGGAGGGCACGCACGGCGGGAACTAGGGCTGGAGCACGATCCAGCCAGGTTTGAGTAATACGGTAAGTGCTGCCGGCAAGCGTGTCAAGCGAATAATCGCAGTGGTATGACCAGTAAATTCCT
>JAEUIF010001282.1 GCA_016795185.1 Planctomycetia bacterium
TCAGTGCCCTTCGGTGTCGCCCATCACCGAAAAACCCATCAGCGGGAAAGTTTGGCCTGCGGTAAGCTTCGCCGGTGTCGCCCCTCACCGATGTTGCCCGTCGCAGGCGTTTGTTTTTATTGCAAGCCCCGTGCCAAAGCAAAAATTGGTCGAAATTAGCGGATAATTCACGGTATCGCGTTTATATTTTGGCGATAGCTGAATTCAGGGCGGTGTTGCACGGCATTAGACATGGTTCGTTGTTGACCGGAGTGCGCACTGGACGCGCAGGGGATCGCCTGGGTGCCGGTAGAAATGCTTGCTGGGAGCGCCACCGGCGAGCGGCGAACCGTTGACGGGGCGTCCGGCCACCGCGCGGCCAGCTTGGGACTCAAGGGCTGACGGCCGGCCGCCGCGTCGGCGAGGTGATTAGCTTTCGGGGAGGTCGAGGTCGGCCAGGCCCCAGTCGGCGGCATTGAAGAGCAATGGGCGGCCGCGTCGGCGCATTTCCGTGGCCCAGCGCAGCACCTGGCCCGCCCCCAGGCTGGGGATACCTTCGGCGGCGAGGCGTTGCACGATGGGTGAGACGCCCGGCCCGATCCAGGCGGTGCCGAAGCCGTGCTCGATGTGATAAAGCCGCAGGGGATCTTGCAGTATGGTTTCTCGTGCGCCGCTGTGGTGGGCCTGATAACAAAGCAGCGTATCGACGTGCAGCGGGAAGACCGCAAACTGCGGGTAGCCCCGCACCGCGAACCAGTGCGCGCGGGCCATCAGGGTGAAGTCGCCCGCCGTGCCCAGGTGCAGCGGTTCTGGACAGGCGAAATGCGCTGCGGTTCGGACGGTGGCCAGCGTGCTGCGGGACTGTAGCGCCCGTAGAGGCTGCAACAGGTGCCGGACTGTCGGCCATCGCTGGCGGCCCCAACGCACCGGCGCGAACACGCGGAAGTTGAGTAGTCGGCCATCGGCTTCCGCCAGTTGGTGGCCGCCGCGCACGTGCAGGGTCCAGCAGCGCTCGCGACCTGATTCGACCGGCAAGTGCAGTACCAGGGGCCGCCAGCCGTCCACCCGCTGGCGACGGACACAGCGGCCCGTGTCGTCGCGGACTTCGAGAATGAAGGAGCGATACGCCACGCCCGGTCCTGGTTCGACCAGCAAGGTCAGCGGGCGGACGGGACCGTCGGGCGGGCGGACGAACAGCCGGGCGTCCTGGCCTGCCCAGCGAAAGGGGCCGTCGCGGCCCTGCTCCACGTCATACCAGCCCGAGCCGAAACGAACGCCGACTTCCGAAGCCGCGATGTCGTGTGCGGCCAGCACGGCCAGCGGTGGCGATAACGCAGTCCCCGCCCAGCCCAGGAAGAATGCTCGAAAACTGAGGATGCGGGGGTCGTTGGGCGTCGGACGGCGGCCGTCGGGCACATGCAGCACGATGCGCCCGGAGGCCGCCGGCACGTTCAGCCGGCAGCGGCCTGCGATACGTCGCACGGCCAGCCGGCGGCCGGCGGCATCGTGGACCTGACGCTCGAACGGCCGGGTTCGCCCGCCGGGCGGGGGTTGGGGGTCCGGGGGCCCGGCGGGGGGCCGGGTGGGTGGCGCGGCGGGCGCGGGGCG
>JAEUIF010001317.1 GCA_016795185.1 Planctomycetia bacterium
TCGACTCGCGCGGGGACTCGCGCGGCGCAGTGGGCTTGGCGGGCGCGGCAGCCAGGGCGGACAGCGTATTGGCCAGTTCGACCGGCGTCTGGAAGCGATCCTTGGGCGCCTTGGCCATCAACTTGTGGACGATGGCGGCCACGTCGCGCGGCACCTCCGGCCGCACTTCCTCGAGGCGCGGCGGTTCGTCCAGCTGGTGCATCAGCAGCTTTTCAATAGCCGAGCCTTCAGTGAACGGCGGCCGGCCGGTGAGCAGGTAATAGAAGGTACACCCGAGGCTGTAGAGGTCGGCGCGGATATCGACCTTGTGCGCGTTGCGCGCCTGCTCCGGCGCGATGTAGTCGGGCGTGCCGACGATGCTGCCCTCCTGGGTCAGCGAATGGCCGACGGAACGGCCATCCTCGCCCTGCGCGACGCGCACCAAGCCCATGTCGAGAATCTTGACGATGGGCGTCGTCGGCGCGGCGGTGCGGTCATTGGAGCGGCTTTCCGAGGTCAGGCGCGGCGCCTGCCGGGCCCCCGGAATCGCCGGCGCATGGCCGATGCTCGACAGTCCGCGTCCGGGCTTCGGCCGGCGGTTCGGCAAGCCCGCCACCAGCAAATTGGAAGGCTTGATGTCGCGGTGGACCATCGAGCGGTCGTGGGCGTGCTGCAAGCCCAGCGCTGCTTGCGCGATGAAGTCGCATGCCTGCGCGACGGGCAGCGGGCCGACCTCGCGCACCAACTGCGACAGGTCGATGCCGTCCACGTACTCCATCGCGATGAACCAGGTTTCCCCGGCCATGCCCGTGTCGTAGACCATCACGACGTTGGGATGCGACAGCTGGGCGGCGGCGCGCGCCTCGCGCTGGAAACGGCGCACGGCTTCCGGGTCTTTGTTCAGGCGGTCTTCGCGGATCAGCTTGAGGCCAACCACGCGGTCGAGGAGATTGTGGCGGGCCTTGAATACCTGGCCCATGCCGCCTTCGCCGATCGGTTCCAGCAGGATGTACGGTCCCAGGACCAGGCTGTCGATATCCTCGGCCAGCAACTTTTCGGCCTGGTAGCCGGTGAGCCATTTGCGCCGCACCATCATCTCGGCGGCGGCGCGAGCGTCGGGGTATTCGGCTTCGATATCGGGGGTCAGGAGTTGCTGTTGCCCCGGCTGTAGGATATTCCTTTCCCGCAGCAGGTCGATCAATTCGGCGACGCTGGTCAGGGTCATGACGGGCCACCTGGCGCTGGAGATTCGGAACGAGTCCTCGGGCGAACCGCTGGCGGACTGCCCAGCCGGCCTGCAATCCTTGCGGCCTGCCGGCAATCCCCGGGCGAGCGGCACAGGCGAAATCTCACGGCCTGTGCGACGGCGGGCCAAGCTTCGTGGCGCGGCTGTTAGGGGGCACGCGCCAACGATGGCTACCCGTTCGCACCGACACTTTACCCGGCATGGCGAAGGCGGAATGGTGCAGGAGAGTCGCCTGCGTCGCCTGGGAATCGAAATAGAGCGCCGCTCGGAAAACTCCCTCGCGGTAGTCTCTCGTTACAGAGGCATTGCCATGCAGGGCGAAGCAAGAGGGTTGCGAGTCTCAATTGCTGTGCAGGCGATCATTGCCTTCCCACTAACCTAGTACCCTAGCCCAAACGGCAAGTTTTGTCAATCTTGCGCTCGTTGGCGAACCCATCGATTTTGACTGGAACATAAATTTTAACACCAGCCTGGAATCCTCGCGCGGCGCACCGCTTTTCGTCCGCGGTTCGCGTTTTCGGCCCTTTCGCCGTGGTGAACCGGGTGATATAACAAAACCCCGGAACGGAGGCAGCGTCGGTAATCTCCGAGGCCGTTATGCACTTCCAGTACACTGTGTCACCCAGCGAACCAGCAAGAGCGGCGAACGCCAACGAACCCGGCTCCGAGGCGACGGAGTTGCTGCGCCAGCTCCTGGAAGTGCAGCGCGAGCAACTCAACCTCCAAAAGGCCGCCGCGCAGGCCCACGACATGAACGCGCGCTGGCGTTCCTACCTGAACCGCTGGCAGCAGGAGTTCCCCGAACTGCCCGACGCCTGCAAGTACGCGCTGCCGATCCTGGAGCGGTCCTACGGCCAGCTGATCGCCGATCTGGCCGCTCACTTCCGCGAGCACGGGGCCGACGCCCTGGACGGCGACTTCGCCCTGGGCGAATTTCTCGACCGCTACGGCATGCGGCTGAGCCAGCTGGGTTCCATCCTCAGCCTGGTGGCCTACATCGCCGAGGCGACCAGTTCGACCCAGGCGGGCGAATCGTCGTCGCAGTGAAAGTAGACAGGCTTGAAAGCACAAGCCGGGGCCGACGTTGAGAACGTCGGCCCCGACTTTTTGCTTCAGGCCGCCGAGCCGCCCCCTACAGGCTTGGTCCAGAAGACCAAACCCACTACTCCTTCGGCTGCGGCTCGCGCGGCGCGCAGTGCCCCGCTGGCCACTGCTCTTCGAGCAACAGGCCCGAAAGCACGCTGGCGGCGCGCCAGCTGTCGCCCTGTGCTCGCACGTATTCCAGCCGCGCCTGGGCTACCGAGCGCTGCGCTTCCAGCACGCGCAGGTACTCGAACTGCCCGCCCTGGTAAGCCTTGAGCGACAACTCGTAGGCTTCGGTGGCGCGCGGCAGGATGGCCAGCCGATAGCGCTCCGCCCGCCCTTGCGCGGCGGCGTAATCCCGGAAAGCCATTGCCAGCCGTTCGACGAGGTCGTTCTCGACCCGACCCACTTCCTGCACCGCTGCCGCCACCTGGGCCTGAGCCGCCATGATGTTGCCCTGGTTGCGGTTCCAGACCGGGATCGGCACGCTGACGCCGATCGTCCAGTCGTCCGAGCGGTTCTGATTCTGGCGCACGTAGCCCGCCGCCACCGTGACATTGGGGATCGGCTCAACTTGCGCCCGCTTCAGCAACAGCTGAGCGCGGTCCACACCCACCTGGGCCGAGCGCAATTCGGGATGCTCCGCGAGCATGAACTGCTGGGCCGCTTCCAGCTGATAGCCGGGCAACGGCGCGTCGAGCGAACCGGCGAGGCGCGCGCGGGGCAGATCGTGAACACCCACCACCGCGGCCAACCGGCGGAACGCACCGGGCAACTCCCGGCTGGTCGCTTCGCGCTCGGCGCGATAGCGCTCCAGGTCCACTTCCAGCTGGACGAGGTCCAGGCGGGCGACCAGCTTGGCTTCGAGCAGTTTGCGCGTGGTCTCCAGGGACTGGTCGGCGAGTTTGACCAGCTCGTCGAGGATTTCGGTGCGCCGCTGGAGCGTCAGCACCTCGAAGTAGTTCTGGCGAATGCCGGCGAACAGGGCGAACCGCTGGCTCATGAGGTGCAGGGCGGCCTGATCGACCTCGCGGCTGGCCGCGCTGCGGTCGAGCTTTAGCTTCCCTGCCGTGACGATTTCCTGGCTGACCAGGGGCAGCGTGTTGATACCGGCGGGCCCCTGCACATCGCCGAGTTCGTCGAAGTTGGCGCTGACCGTCGGGTTGGGATACAGTCCAGCTTGCCAGGCCCGGCCGCGCGCTGCCTCGATGGAGTAGCCGACCTGGGCGAGGCGCGGGTTGCGGTCCAACCCCAGTCCTATGAGTTCGTCCAGGCCCAGGGTTTCGCTCGCCACGGGCTTGGGCAGCGGAGCCGCTTCCTGGGCTGTCAGTGCAGCGATGCCGACGACGAGCAGCAGTCCGAGGCCCAACAGCAATCCGTGCAGCGCCCGCATTGTTCCCGTCCTCCGTGCAGCAGCAAGCTTCCGTAATCTGTTGTCGGCACACCGGCGCTCGGCTCTCGACGGTCAATTGGCTCCGGGAAGCAATGCCTCGACAATCTGGAGTAGCTGGCCGGGCAACTTCCGCTCGGTTTGCCGTTGCGATAAACCAGGCGCACTGGGCAAGGGGACGGCATGTGCTTCGCCAAACCGCGCAAGGCCGCGATGCTGGGCAAACTGGGCGCTTCCGTGAGACGGTGCTGACGTCATAACGCAGATGCAAGCGACATCTTGCTCAATCAGAGGATTGGGTGCCATGCCCACGGCTCTGCGTGGGCATGGGAGCGTCGCAAGCTTCCCATGCCCACGTAGAGCCGTGGGCATGGCACCCAGAAACACCATCGATTGAGCAATAACTCCTTTGAGAATGCACTAATGCTTCGGAGAAAGCTCGCTTAGCAGCTTCCTGGCCGCGTCGCGCGGGGAGCGATGCCGCACATCCACTTCGAGGTTGGCGCGGCGCATACGGTCCACGTCGATGGCCCGGACCAGCGGGCGCAGCGCCGCGACGAACCGGGCATCCGCCGCCGCTTGCGCCGACAGCAACAGCATGGCATCGTAGGGCGGGAACACCTGGCGGGGATCGTCCAGGATGACCAGGTTCCTTTCCAGGATGCGGGCGTCGGTTGTGTAGACGCAGGCCACATCCACCGCGCCTTCCTCCGCCGCGGCATAGAGCAGCGATACATCCATCGGCCGCACCTCCTTGAAATGCAGCCCGTACTGGTCGCGCAAATTGCCCCACTCCTGGCGCTCGAAAAAGGCCAGGTCGCCCGCGAAGCTCAGCCCGGACGCCTGGGCCGCGAGATCGGCGATGCTCCGGATGCCGAGGCGTTCAGCCCGCGGACGGTGCATGGCCAGGGCATAAGAATTCTCGAAGCCGAGCGGCCCCAGACACTCGATACCGTAGTGCTCGCGCAGATACTGCCGCGACAGTTCAAAGGTCGTGACGCGGTCGGCCACGTCGCGCCGCTTCAGCAGCGTGGCCCAGACATCGCCGCTATAAGTGACGGCGCAATCGATCTGGTTGTGCTTCAGCCCCAGGAACAGGACTGTGTTGCCGACGCCGTCGCGCTGCTCGATCCGGAAGCCGGCATCTTGCAGTTCCGCCTTTAGCGCTGCCGCCAGGATGTACTGCTCGGTGAAGTTCGAGGCGGCGACGACCGGGGCCGGGCCGCGCAGCCAGTTCGCCGCCGGGCCGTACAGGCCACCGGCCACGACGACGGCCAGGCCCGCCGCGCCCAGCAGGGCATGGCGTCGGCTGCGCCGCCGGGCAGCCACTTCGAGCAGGCGGACGAGCTGGTCCAGCAGCACCGCGAGCAGGGCCGTGCAGACACAGCCGAAGATCGTGGCCGTCATGTCGTTGGTTTCCAGGCCGGAGAAGATGTAGTTCCCCAGGCACAGCGCGCCGACGGGAGTCGCCAGGGTCGCGGTGCCGACCGTCAGCACGGTGGCCGTGCGTACCCCAGAAATGATGACTGGCATGGCCAACGGCAGCTGGACTTGCCGGAGCATCTGCCGGGCGTTCATGCCCAGCCCTCGCGCCGCCTCGACCAGTGACGGGTCGATGCCCTGGAGGCCGGTTACGGTGTTGGCCAGGATTGGCAGCACGCTGTACAGGCTCAGGGCGACCAGGGCGGGCGCGAAGCCAATGACGCCGAGCAGCGGCACCATGATGACCAGCACGGCCAGGCTCGGAATCGTTTGCAGGATGCCGGCCACGCCGAGCAAGGTTTCGCTTATCATCGGCCGGGGGCTCGCCAGCACTCCCAGCGGCAAGCTGACCACCAGGCCAATCGCCATCGCGGCGACGGAGAGCAAGATGTGCCCGCCGAAATAGTCGGGAAAGCGGGCCAGGAGTTCGGTGAGCGCTTCGTCCACGGCTGGGCTCCACTGGCGGCGGAAATGGTCCGGGGGCGGTCCCCGTCCGGCAGGGGAATGACCATCGCGGCCTGGAAGCCGACACCAATTTCGGAAAATTTCGCCAGACGAACGGGGAAAGGGGAACGTTCACGGTTGCGGGGGCCCGCCGAGCGCGGCCAGTTGCTCGCGGCGTTGCTGCCAGGTGGTTGCATCCAGCCAGCGCGGCGTTTGATTCTCCGCCATCTCCAGGCCAGTCATCACTTCGACCCAGCGGACCAGGCGCGGCGCGGAACCGGCGACCGGGGCGGGAATGTCCCGCTGCTGGATGGTGCGGTCCGCGCTGGCGCTGAAGAGCGCGCGCCCGCCGGGCGGCCAGGCCAGTTCCCAGACCGCGCCTTGATGGGCGCGGATGATGCCGACCGACAGGCCCGTGGCGGCGTCCCAGAGTTGCACCTGACCATCTCGGCCGCCGGCGAGCAGGGTCTGGCCGTCCGGGCTGAAGGCCACGGCCCAGGTCGCGCTGGTGTGGCTCAGGGGCTCGCCGATCCGTTCGCCGGTCGCCACGTTCCACAAGCGCACCGATCGATCCGTGCTGCCGGTCATGAGCCGCTGCCCGTCTCGACTGAAGGCCAACGTGACCACGCGGCTCCCGTCGCGCGCGGCCAGCCGACGGCTGTCGGCAGCGCGGTCCCAGAGCGTCACCGCTGCTTCGCTCGCGGTGGCGAGCGTCTGGCCGTCGGGATGAAAGGCCACGGCCCAGACCACGCCTTCCTCCCGCGCCACATCGCCCCGCGACTGGCCGCCGCGCGCATCCCAGAGCAAGGCCCGGCCGGCAACCACATCGCCGCTGCCGGTCAGCAGCGTCCGGCCATCCGGGGTCAGGGCCAAGCCGCGCACCCGATACTCGTGGTCGAGTCGCCACGGCAGCGCCGCGCCGGTCGCCGCGTTCCAGGCCAGCACCGTGCGGTCGCGACCTCCGGAAAAGATCGTCTGCCCATCGGGACTGAAGATGCAGGTCCAGATTTCGTCGCGATGCCCCCGCAACCGGGCCTTCTCCTTCCCGGTGCGCAGGTCCCAGAGCCAGACCTCGTTGCCGCCGGTGCCGCTGGCCAGGGTCCGGCCGTCTGGGCTGATCGCCTGGGTG
>JAEUIF010001318.1 GCA_016795185.1 Planctomycetia bacterium
CGCAGGGTACACTGACGTTGGCGCATGGCTCCCTCCTTGGGTGACTCGGTGTAGCAAAGTCATTTTGGGGAGGGAGCTTGCGTTCATCTAGGTCAATGCGGACGGATGGGGAACTACTGAATTTCATTGAGGTGCGTAAGCACACGAACCGTCCTGCTGGGACTCCTGGCGGCGCAGGGCCATCTGCATGCGGCCCAGCCAGCGACGTTGCTCGGCCAGTTCTTCGGCGCGGCGCTCGTAGGCTGCCTGGCTATCGCACTGGCGAATGCGGTCCTGCTCCAGGGCGTAGCGCAGTTCGTCGAGGAGCATGGCAGCGCGCCAGGCGGCAGCGCGGTTGCCGGTTTGTAAGTAGTTGCTCACTTCCCAGGGGAGGGCGGCGGCGCGTTGCTCGTTGGCGGTAATGCCTGCTTGCAGGCTTTCGAGAAACCGCCGGTGCCGGAGCAGTTCGTCGTAGCCTTGCCGAATTTCCTGCTTGCGCCGTTCGATGCGCTCCGCCAGCGTTTCGCCGGCAGCTCCGGGGCAGACTTGATCGGCCAGGTCACGCAGCCAGGAACCGGCCTGCCGGCGCAATTCTTCGAGCGTCATGATCGAACCTCGGCAACCCCGATGAAGCGTGTCAACGGCGGGAGCGGCGCACCGATACCAGATACTTCGCCGGCGCTAGCCTCTCCATTTAACTTCTGGCGTGAAATCCGGAAATCGCGGCGCGGCGGGCTGCGGGGACGTGTTTGCCCAAGTCCAGACCGCGTCTGGGAATGCGCCGTGCTAGAGTTGTGCGGCGTCGCGGCATGCCCATGCCGCGCCCAAAGCGCCCGTTGCCCGCGACGAATTACCAGCAACGAGAAATAGGGTCACGGATAAGTGTGAAATCGCTCCCGTTTTTGGAGACACGTTCATGAGGTCCGCATCTGGAACGCCGCGCGTGGCGCTCTGGCTGGGTCTGGCCGGCTGCGCCCTGCTGTCGTACCTGGGTTGGGTCTGGATGATCGAGCGCGTGGAGGTGCCCCCCGGCAAAGTGCTGGTGCGCATCCACAAGTGGGGCAAAGACCTGCCCGAAGGGCAACTGGTCGCCCCGGACGACAGCTACAAGGGCGTGCTGCTCGAACCCGACCTGCCCGGCCGCTACTTCGTCAATCCGCTGTTCTGGGAAACGGAATTGCACGACCTGGTGCGCGTGCCCACGAACTACTGCCTGGTGCTGACGCGCCGCTACGGCAAGGACATATCGCCCGAGCGCATCGCCGCCGGCGACTTTCTCGCGCAGGACGGTGAGAAAGGCGTGGTCCGCGACGTGCTGCTGCCGGGCCAGCACAAGCTCAACCGCTACGCCTATTCGTGGGAGATGGTCCCCGCGATTCAGATCAAGGCCGAGGAGGTCGGCGTGCGGACGCTGAAAGTCGGCCGCGACCCTACTGAGCTAAAAGACAAGATTGACCTGGGCAAGGGACTATTCGTGGTCCGCGCGGGCTATCGCGGCGTGCAGCAAGAAGTGGTACGGCCCGGCACCTACTACGTCAACACCCACGTCGAGGCGATCGCGCCGGTCGAGGTCCGCTCGCACAAGGTGGACTTCGCGGACATTTCGTTCCCGTCGCGCGACGGCTTCATTCTCAAGCCGCACGTTCAGGTCGAGTATCAGGTGATGCCCGAGAAAGCCCCGGAAGTATTGGTGCGCATCTCGGATCGCGGCAAGCTCGATCAGAAGGACTCCACGCCCGCCGAGATGGCGGAGAACGAAATCCTGCAAAAGATCATCCTCCCCCACATTCGGGGCTATGCCCGCATCGAGGGGAGTAACTTCGACGCCAAGGACTTCATCGTGACGAGCACGGCGGCTCAGGATAAGAAATTGCCCAACAACCGCGAAAAACTGCAAAGGGCCCTGGAAGACAAGATCAAGCCGCGCTGCGCCGAGCTGGGCATCAGCATTCGGGCCGTAACCCTGGCCAGCATGGACCCACCGCGCGAACTGGCTGCCTTGATCTCGGCCCGCGAGCAGGCCCTGGTCAAACAGGAAGAAAACAAGGCGCTGGTGAAGCAGTACCACAGCGAGCAGGAACTGAAGGCCAAGGAAGCCCTGCCGCAGCGCGAAAAGGAACGCACCGAGGCCGAGACGCGCCTCAAGCAGGAAATGACCAAGGCCGCGCAGCGCAAGGGCGTCGAGGAACAGAAGCTCAAGCAGGACCTGGAAAACGCCCAGCTGCGCCTGGACGCGGCCCGCAAGGAAGCCGAAGCGTCGCTGGCACGCGGCAAGGCGGAGACGGCGGTCATCAACGCTGAAAATGAGGCATCGGTCGCCGGCTTGCGGAAGGCCGTCCAGGGCTTCAACGGGGTGCAGAACTTCGCCCAGTACCACATCCTGAGCAAGCTGGCCCCGAACCTGACGGAGATCTTCGCGGCGGACGACAGCGATCTGGCCAAGGTGCTGACTACTTACCTGAGTCCGCCCCCGACCATGAGCAAGGCGCCGCCGCCAGCCCCCGGCAACAATGGCGATGCCGGCCGCTAACTCAAAATTACCGCTGGCGGTTTTGCACATTCATACAAGGAACCTACCATGTCCAACGATCACTCGATTTTGTCGGTACTGCCCGCCTCGCCCGACTGGGGGCGCTGGAAACGACTGGCCATCCTGGCGGCCGTGGGCGGCCTGGTCGTCCTCGGCGGCTTGCTGACGCTCTGGCATACCTTTTTCAGCTACGTCCACCCCGGCCAGCACCTGGTTGTGGTTTCCAAGTTTGGCAAGCCCATCCAGGGGAACCGACTGCTGGCCGAACCCGGCGAGATCGGCGTGCAGCGCGCCGTGCAGGGTGAAGGCTGGCACTTGATCTGGCCGATCCTCTACGACAGCGAAGTCCACCAGAACACCGTGATCCCCGCCGGTCAGGTGGGCATTGTCACGGCCAAGGGCGGCGAACCGCTGCCTCCTGGCGAAGACCTGGCGGAAGCAGGCCAGCAGGGCATTCAGCGCCAGGTGCTGCTGCCCGGCGAGTACCGGCTGAATCGATACGGCTACGATGTCGAAATCGTGCCCGCCGTCGAGATTCGGCCGGGCTTCGTCGGCGTGCAACGGCGGCTGCTGGGCCGGCAGAAAGGCATCCAGCCCGAAGTGCTGCAACCGGGCCGCTACTACCTGAACACGCGCGAAATCGACGCGATCGAGGTCGAGGTCGGCATCTATCAGACGCCGTTCAAGTACGACACGCGGGCCAGTCATAATTCGGCGATCAAGTTTACCTCCAAGGGCGGTTTCGAGATCAGCATGGATTGCACGGTCGAATGGGAAGTGCTGCCCCAGGACATGCCGGGGCTGGTCAAGGAATACGGCGACCATCACAAGCTGGAGGAGAACGTCATCAAGCTGCAAGCCCAGGCCATCAGCCGGGCCAAGGGCATCGACTACGGCGTGCAGGAATTCCTGGAAGGCGCGCGGCGCGAGAAGTTCCAGGCCGACTTCACCCGTGAGTTGGTGCTGAAATGTTCCGAGAAGAACGTCGCCGTGCGCTCGGCGTTCATCCGCGACATTGTCATCCCCGAGGAATACCTGAAGCCGATCCGCGCCAAGCAGATTGCCCTGGAAACGGAGCTGACCAACCAGGCCGCCGAGGCCACGGCTGACAGCTTGACCAAAGTCGAGCGTGAGCGCGAGTTGGTCGTGCAGCGCGTAGCGGAAGTGAAAGCCGAGACGGCGCGTATCGTGGCCGCCATCGACCGCGACGTGGAGAACATCGGCACGCGCACCCACGCCGAGATCGACAAGTTGAAGGCCGACTACGGCGCGCAGATCGCCGCCCTGGAAGCGCAGCGCAGCCAGGTGCTGGGCGAAGCGGCTGCCGAGGTCACCAAGCTCAAGGACACTGCGAAAAACAGCCTGTACCAGATGAAAATGGAGGTGTTTCAGAATGACCCGAACGCCTTCCTGCGCTACACGCTCGCCGACTCGCTGAATCCGAAGATGTCCGTACGGTTGATGCACAGCGGGCCGGGCACCTTCTGGACCAACATGGACGGCAAGAACCTGAGCCTGATGATGCCGGCCTCCGGCGCGAACGCCCCGAAGCCGGCGCCGAAGTAGTGTGATCGACAATTTGACAGTTCCCCTCTCCCGCAAGGGGCGAGGGGTTTACAAGTGGCCTGTTCGCCCTGATGCGGCGCGCGTATCCTGGTCCTCATGGATAACGCAGCAACGCTGTCGCCAATCGCGTCGCGCGCCGCCAGGCCGCTGCGCGTCGGCAATGTCGAGGTTCCCACCCGCTTTTCACTAGCGCCGCTGGCCGGTTACACCACGCTGGCGTTTCGCCTCGCCGTGCGCGAAATTGGCGGCCTGGGACTCGCCACGACCGATCTGGTGAGCGCCCGCGCCATGGTCCGGCACTTCAACCGCAAGACCCTGGAACTGATCCAGTCCTGCCCCGAGGACCGGCCGCTGGCGGTGCAAATCTACGGCAACGACGGCCCCGAAATGGCCGACGCCGCGCGCTTCCTGCAAGAGCGCGGCATCCCTGTCGTGGACATCAACATGGGCTGCCCGGTGCGCAAGGTGTGCCAGAACGGCGGCGGTTCGGCGATGATGTGCGACCCCGCCGCGACCATCAAGCTGGTGCGCACCGTGGTCGAAGCCGTGCGCATTCCCATCACGGTCAAGATGCGCCTCGGTTGGGACGACAGTGACTGGACCGCGCCGTTCTTCGCCCGCGAGTTCGAGCAAGCCGGCGTGGCGGCAGTCACCATTCACGGGCGGACGCGCGAACAGGGGTTCGGCGGCAAAGTGAAACTGGACGGCATCCGCGCCGTGGTCGAAGCCGTGGAGCGCATTCCAGTCATTGGTAACGGCGACGTGCGCTCCCGCGCCGACGCCTTGCACATGATGGAGTACACCGGCTGCCAGGCGGTGGCCATCGGCCGTGGGGCGCTGCTCAATCCGTGGATTTTCAGCCAGCTTCAACAATTCCTCGCGAGCGGCGAGACACCCCGACCCGCCACCTACGAACAGCGGCTCGGTTTCATGGACCGACACTTACACGGGCTGGTGCAATTTCGCGGCGAACGCTTCGGCTGCCTGAGTTTCCGCAAGGTCGCCAACTGGTACTGCAAGACGATCCGGCCGGGCCACGAATATCAGCAACGGCTGGTACGGCTGGAAAGCACCGCGGAACTGGAGGAGATCGTCGAGCGCCTGCGCGACCGCGGACCGCCGCCCGACTTCGGTAGGTTTGAAGAAATGGGAGCGGCCATCGCGACGCCGGCGGGACCGAACGCGCACTGGTGATGCTAGACCATTTGCTCAAGGCGCAAAAATCTCGGCGACCGGAACACGCAAGCCCGGCATGTGCGGATCGCCGGAAAGCTCCTGCCGTTGGTTGAACATTTCAGGCGCTAGGCCCGGTCGATGGACCACCACCGTGTGATCGTAGGGGTTCACCAGCCAAACCATCAACACGCCCGCATCGAGATACTCGGTCACTTTCTCAGTGATCTGCTCCAGTGTGTCGTTGGGTGAGAGGATCTCGATGGCGAGAATTGGAACGCCGTCGATCAAAGTCGTGTCATTCGGGTTCTTTGCCGCCAACTCTGGTGAGATATAAATAACGTCTACACCAACGGTCGAATCGGGACTGCGCCGCAATCGGCATCCAGCTTCGCCGCCAAGTACCGCGCCTCTCGGCTCCGGTTGTCGGATCAGCCAACATTCCAACAGATAGCCGATTCGGATAATAATGCGGCTGTGCCAGCGATTCCGTACGGTCATGGGCATCTCCCGTAAGTTGCCTTGAATCAGCCAGCGCTTGGTGCCGTCATTGGGCATTGCCAGCAGTTCGTCGGTGGTCATGATGGTGGCTGGTGCGGACACGATCATGGCGGTTTCCTCCGGCGAGACTGCCGATCACTCCAGGCGATGATCCGAGCTTAACACTCATTGCAACGAGGTACAAGCAAGGCTGGCGGTTCACTCACGAGTAAAATCCCTTCTTCCCCGTCGCCAGCTTCAGGATTTGCTCGGTCGGCTGGAAGCGCGGCCCGAGCTTTTCGTAGGTCCGCAGCTTCTCGACGATTTGCGGCAACCCCACGGTATCCGCCCAGCGTAGTAGCCCGCCCCGGAAGGCCGGGAAGCCGATGCCGAGAATCAGGCCCATGTCCACGTCGGCCGGTTCGCGGACGATGCCCTCCATCAGCACCCGGCTAGCTTCCGTAAGCATCGGCAGGAAGAGCCGGTCGGTCATTTCCTCGGTGCCGAGCTTCCGCGCGGGGCTGGTGCGGGCTTTCTGTAGGAATCCGGCCAGCGCCGGATCATCGACGCCCTTCGGCCCCTTGGGATACGCATAGAACCCGGAGCCGGTTTTCTGGCCCAATCGGCCGGCGGCTACCAGTTCATCGAGGATCGTCGTGTTCTTGGCGCGGTCGGCGAAAGCGGTGTTGACCACGCGGCCGGCGTACAGGGCCGTGTCCAGGCCGACCACGTCGTTGAGGGTGACTGGCCCCATCGGCATGCCGAACGCCAGGGCGGCCTTGTCGAGAGCGCGCGGTTCGGCCCCTTCTTCGAGCAGGGCCATCGCCTCGTTCATGTACGGGAACAGGATGCGGTTTACCAGAAAGCCGGGGCAATCCTTGACCACGATGGGCGTCTTGCCGATCTGTTTGGCCAGGGCGACCAGCGTGGCGGTGGTCACGTCGCTGGTCTTTTCGCCGCGAATCACCTCCACCAGTTGCATGCGATCGACCGGGTTGAAGAAGTGCATGCCGGCGAAGTTCTCGGGCCGCTGGACCGCTTTCGCCATGCGCGTGATGGAAATGGTGGATGTATTGGAAGCGAGAATCGCCTCGGCGGGGAGCACGGTTTGCACTTGCTTGTAGAGCTGAACCTTGGCGTCCTCGTTCTCGACCACGGCTTCGATGACCACGTCGCGGTCGGACATGGCGGCCATGGAACCCGTCGTGCCGAGGAGTGTCAGCGCCTTGAGCAATTCAGCCTGCGTCATGCGGCCGATGGCGATGCGCGACTGCATGACGCCGGCAATGTTGGCCACGCCCTTTTGCAAGGCGCCGGCGTTGCTGTCGGTCAGCAGCACGGGCACGCCCCGGCGGATGTGCGCCCCGGCGATGCCGCCGCCCATGATGCCCGCGCCGATCACGCCTACCCGCTGCACGGGCTTCGGCTTGATGGTCGGATCGCTCACGCCCGGGTCTTTCTGCAAGCGCTGCGTCATGAAGAAGACCGCGATCAGGCTGCGCGAAATGTCGCTGCCCACCAGCGGGATCATCAACTCGGTTTCAATCTTCAGGCCGTCGGCGAGCGGCCGGGTGCAGCCGCGAAAGATGGCGTCCACGGCCACCAGCGGCGCGGGAAACTGGCCCTTGGTCTTCGCCTGCACCTGGCCGCGCGCCGCCGCCTGGGCGAACTCCAGTTGCTCCGCCGTCGCGGGCACCGGCTGCTGCTTCTTCTTGCGTTCCTGCTGCCAGGCCCCGGACTGCCTCGCCCAGTCCAGTACCCGCCGGCACTCGTCGAGCAGCTTGTCGCTGGGCACCACGTCAAAGACGATGCCGTATTCGCGTGCCTTGGCTGCGGGTATGGCGTCGCCCGAGCAGATCATTTCGGCCGCCAGCGATGGGCCGGTCAGCCGCGTTAGCCGTTGCGTGCCACCCCAGCCGGGAATCAGCCCGACCTTCACCTCGGGAAAGCCGACCTCGGCCTTCGGGTGGGCACCCGCCAGGCGGAAGTCGAAGCCCAGCGCGAATTCCAGCCCGCCGCCCAGGCAAACGCCGTCGATGGCCGCGACGGTTGGGTAGGGCAAGGCTTCGATGCGGTCAATAATCTTGAGTCCCCGTTCGATCAGGTAACGCACCGTCGGCGAGTCCTTCGGCGCGCTGCCCAGTTCCTTGAGGTCCGCGCCGGCGATGAACATGCCCGGCTTGCCGCTGTGCAGCACCAGACCGTGCAGGTCCGTTTTCTTTTCGAGCTGGTCCAGCAGCAGTTCCCATTCGGAGAGAATGGCCTGCCCCAGCGTGTTGGCCTTGCTGCCGGGAAAGTCGAAGGTGATGACGCCGATGCCCTGCGGGTCGATGTCGAGCTTCAAGGCGGGTTCCGCGGTTGCCGATGCCTGCGCCATCGTTGGACCTCCGGAGAGTTGCGGTCAGTCGATTGGGTGCTGTATGGACTACCGCACGAACGAATTGTGGACAAGGGGCGGCGGCGATTTCATCCCGCCGCAGCCGCTTCGCCCCTTGACGTCCCCAGCCCGCGCGGCTATCGTTGGTATTATAAAGTTATACCAACGGAGTATTTCATGTTCGCCATCGTGGATCGCGGCGCGGCCAGCCGCGAGGAAGTTGCTGGCGCCAAAAGTGCGCAGCTGCCGTGCCTGCTGAATCAGCAAGCCTGGTGCTGGGGCTACGACGTTCGGCGACCGGAAGGTAATTTGCTGCTGGATTTTGGGTTGCAGCGACAGCGCCCCGATGGCCCCTGTCGGGGTAGTTCTCGTTACATGATGCAGTGGTCGAATCAGTCGCGCGTGCTGCTTTGGGGACATGGCGTGTTCTGCGGCGCG
>JAEUIF010001357.1 GCA_016795185.1 Planctomycetia bacterium
GCGGGCTTCGGTGGCATCGTGATCGCCCGTCGTCAACGGCAAGCGCACTGCCGGGAAGCGCGTGCGCGGGCCGATGGGCGTGCTGCTTTCGCCGAGCAGCACGGGGCCGACGAATTCGTGGGCGGCACGCGCCCGGATGAACTCGGCCAACCCCTGTTCGCCCTCGATGCGCCCTTGCAGCACTTGCAGGAAGCGCGTGCGGTCCACCTGGCCGAACGCCTCCTCCGGTACTCGGCCGCGCAACCGCCACTCGGCATGCAGCTGGGCGAAGCGCGTGCGCCAGTCGTTCAGGGCCGCATCGACCGAAGACTCGATGGCCTGCGTCACGAAGCGTTGCAGGAACTCCGCGATCAATCGACGGCCGTGCGCGTCTGCGGTGTAGAACGGTTCGTCGTCGGCTGCTTCCTCGGCGACCTCGTCATCCCGCAGGTGCAGGTGCCGTTGCAAGGCGGCCTCCGCCGGGCATTTCAGGAAGCGCTGCAATTCGTTCAGGGAAACAACGGGCGTGCGCGGCCGGACGGTGGCGGCGAACTCCGCGCCGGCATCCGGATCGGCCGGCAGCGCGAAACGCTCCGTGGCTGCGGCCAGACGGCGTTCTACTTCTCTGGTCTGCGCCGGCGTCAAGCGCAGCGCGCCGCTTTCGCGGGCCTCATCGATGGCCAGCAGCCGTTCGGTTTCGTTGTAGTTCGCGAAGATGTCCGTATGCGCCTCGTTCGCCCGTGCGTCGATGTAGCGCGGATCGCTGCCGGAGAGCGGCGCGGTCACGACCCGGAAGTCAGCTTCCCGAATGACGTGCTTTTCCAGGTAGCGGCGCAGCTGGTTCAGCGGCCCGCACGGCTGATATTCCTGGTCCTTCTGCAACTCGCGTGCGTTGTAGAGCAAGTAGAGCTTGTCCGTGCCGGCCAGCAGGGCTTGCAGAAACAGGAACAGATTCGCCTCGACGGGCTGCACGTCGCCGTCGCAGCGCTGGCGGGAGCGCAGGTCGAACGCCGACAGGACGTTCGCCCCCGGAAACAGCCCTTCGCCCAGCCCGAGCACGTAAACCACGCGGAACGGCACCGGCAGCAGCGCCGACAGCGACGCGATGCTGACGCCGCCGGTGAGATACTCGCCGGTGGTGCCCTCGATGCCTTCGAGCGTGCTCAACACGAATTCGCGGACCAACGGCAGCGGCAGGTTGCCCGGCTGCGCGGCCAGCCGGTCCAGCACCTGCAAGCGACCGAGCGCTTGAAACAGTTCCTGGCGGACGCCCTGGTCTTCCGGCCGATCGCGCGGCACGGCCAAAAAGTCACCGGCCAGCCGGCGCAGCTCCACGGACCACTGCGCGCCGGTGGTGCGCAAGGTGCGCAGGCGGCCCAGGCGGGGCAGCAGTCCTTCGACCGCCCGACAAAAGGTGTCGAGCAGTTCGCGGTCGCCGGATGCCAGATCGGCGAACGGCAGCACATCGCGGAAGCTGGCGGCGGGGCGATTCGCGCCATCCTCCGGAGCATCCATCAAGCGGCCCAGGCGCAGGCGGCGCAGGCCGAGTTGCCAGGAGAACCACGGCGATTCCGGGTAGCCGCGCTCGCTCTTTTCCTGCGGGTCCCAGCTGTGGAAGATGCCGAGCTGTTCGGCCCACTGGAGCCAGACCAGCGCCTGTTCGTGGTCGATGCCAAGCCGGGCCAGGAAGCACGGGTTGAGCAGCACCGCGAAGACGCGCGAACGAGTGAACGATTCCAGCGCCAGGTCGAGCAGCCCCAGCACGCCGTGGCCATAGGCGCTCAGACCGGCCGCCGTCAGGTTCGCGATGTTGAACTTCAGGTGGCGCGGTTGCCGCTCGAAGACCGCCTGCACCACGGGCCGGTAGCTCGGCATGTCGGTCACCAGCACGCCGATATCGGTCTGACGCAGCGACGGGTCGGTCTGCAAGTTGTGCAGGATGCTCTGGTAAACGGTTTCGACTTCGCGGAAGACGCCAGGGCAAGCGACGATTTGCAGCGAGCGGTCCTGCGGCAAGCGAGCAGCGCTTCCTGCGCTGGCGAGCGGCGGGCGTAAGCCCGCTGTTGTCGCGCCAGATTCTCGAACAGCGCCAGGCTCTCGAACAGCGGGCTTACGCCCGCCGCTCGCCTGGCCGAGCAGCTGTTCCTGCAAACATGAAAGTACGGTCGGTCGCTCCTGCCGTGCTACAGCCGGCACTACTTCGGCCGTGGTCGTGCGGACTTCGAGCAATCGTGCCGTCAACCAGAGCCCTTCGGCGCCGGCCTGCCCCCACTGGGCCAGCAGTTCATCGCCCGGCTGGGCGGCGGTCTCGTCGTCCGCGAACAACGGCAGCGCTTCATCTCGACCATTCCCACCATCCCGATAACGCCCGGCCAGCGCTTGCAGGGCCGCGCGTGCCGCGGCGTTCTTGCCGGGCAAACTTGGCAACCGACCCAGCAACGGATTGAGATGGTACAGCTGTAGGTCGTACGGGCCGGCCAGCGTGCGCAGCACTTGATGGTGAAACGCCGAAACCTGCGTGAAGCCGAAGATATGCACGGAATGCGGTGGGGGCTTTTTCAGCTGGCGCGCCGGCAGGTCCATGATCTCGCCAGCGTACTGCGGCAGCGTCTTGAACAGCTTGCCCGAAGCTTGACTGAGCAGCGCCCGCAGGCCGTCCGGTTCGCGCGTGATGAGCTGAAACAACCGGCGCTGGCTGCGTTCCAGGCTCGGTTCTTCCGGCTCGCTGCCGGCGTCGCCGTCCTGGTCGCGGAGCCATTGCAGGATCATGTCGCGGCGGTGGAACTCGTAATCGCGGATGCGCTCGGATAGCCGCAGCGCCAGTTGCCAGGCGCGTCGGCAGACGTCGCGCGGCCGGGCGGCGGCCTCGCGGCCGAGGTAGTCGCGCAGCAGCGTCAGGGCAGAACCGCCGGCCTGCTCGTCGAGCAGCACGGCCAGGATCATCAGGCGGTAGGTGTCGTCGTCGATCAGTTCGACCGGATGCGGATGCGGACGCGGGTCCACGGCGCGGAGCAAATCCCAGAGCACGGCTTCGAGATAATCGATGCGCAGATTGATGGCTACGCCCAAGCGCCGGGCCAGGTCGAGCCGCAGCCATTTCTTCAGGTAATGGCTGGGCACGACGATGGTGGCCGGCAAGAAGCAATCCTGCCGGCGCGCGGCCTGCTCCAGATTGTCGGCCAGCTGGCCCGCCAAGCCGACGACATCGGTGCCCAGGTAAAGCTTGCTCATGAATGCAGGCGAACCTCGCGTGGGGTGCTGCCCTCTTATTGTACCAGACCGGTGAGGTGAGCTTGAAATGCCACTGGCTCTGGCACTTTGTCAACCCTGCGAGAACAACTTGGCCGCCCATAGCTTCGGACCCGTTGCTTAAACCCTTGAATTGCCGGGTCCTGTCCATTCCCCAAACGCCGCTCGCACGACGCCAATGAAACAGAAGATCTACGGACGGAAAGTACAGAACTGGCATAGGCCACTCGGCCCCCAACAGCTGCGGCGCAGTTTTCGACGTTACCGCGAAGGCGCGCCTTTGGATGCTGAGGAACTGGACTATTGCCATGATTATGATTGGTACGAAGCCTGGGACGGCGACGGTCCACGTGACGAGGGCTCGGAGGATTTGCTCTGCCACGAACTAAAGCAACTTTCCAGAGCCGCCCTGCGCCGGCCGCCACGACTCTTCCGCCCGGAATGGGCCACGGACGATGTTTCTTGGGCGGGCGCCGAGCAAGCCGCCGCCAGTGAACGGACCGCCGGCGCCGAGCACCTCGAAGAGCAATTGGCCGCGTTCGTTCAGGGCATCAAGCGCTTTCCAAATGACCCCGCCACACGCCGCCGGATCGCCGACTCAGTTGGCGAGGATGTTTACCGTGACGTGTTGCAATCCGCCGCAACGCCCGGCAAGGGTGAGAACCTCGTTCGCAACGTTTCCTTGTTCGCACCCTTCTGGATTCGGAGTCCCCGGACGTGGGACGGTGGCAAGACTTCGCTGGTTAATCATCTCCTGGTCCGCTACGACGTGCCCAGGTTCCTTGATGACTGCTGGTTTGACCTACCCGGTCATGCAACCCTCAAATGGTTGAGTTGGTTCATCCTGCTGGCCCAGGGCGGCAGCTTGAAGCGTGCAGCTACCTTCTTCTAGTGGAACATTCCCAGCCGCCTGGAACACTACCTGCGACAGACACCGGCGAACCATTCACCCGTCACGGCCTGCGCGTTCGCGGAGATCATGCGGCTGGGAGGTTCGCGCGACCTCGCCGAGCGCGTCTTGCGGCACCCGGCATTTGTCGTCGATCCGACGGAAGTCAGACTTCACGACCGCTTCGCGGACTTCTGGCAGGCCACCATTCGCTGGCTGATTGCGAATAGCGGCCTCAGCAACGACGAGCAATGTCAGCTAATACTCGACTGGGCGATCCATGAGCACACGGAAGGGGAGCAGGGTGACCGGCCGCCGTTCTCCTGGAAGGGACGCGGATTCCAGAGCGTACTCCGGCACAGCCTCGACTATCAACGTCAACGCGAACGCCCCTGGTCCAGTCATATCTGGAAGCGCCACGGTTGGGATTGGACGCCCGTCGATGAACCTTGGTTAGGTTGGAGCTTCGTCGAATTGACCTCTGGCGAAGCACTGTTTCGCGAAGGCCAGGCGATGCGGCATTGCGTTGCCGGTTACGCCGCATACTGCGCTGCGGGTCGTTCCGCGATTGTCTCAGTTCGCTTTCGCGACCAGCGCTGCCTCACCGTGGAGCTGGCTCCAGCCACTGGGCAGCTGCATCAGGTTCGGGGTGCCTGCAACCGCTTCGCAACCGCCGACGAACAACAGGTGATTCAACAGTGGCTCACCGCGGTGGTCTGGCCGCGCTTACGACTACAAGCGACGTGAGTACCTCGGCCGTCAGCCCACATCCCAGACGACCACGGTGTTATCGCTGCTCGCCGCCGCTGCGGTCATGCCGTCCGGGGCGAAGGCCACGGCGGTGACGGCCTGGGTGTGCCATTGCAGGGCCGCCTGCTCGCCGCGCGTGGCAACGTTCCAGAGGCGGACGGTGCCGTCGGCGCTGCCGGTCAGCAAAGTGTCGCCGGCGGGGGAGAAGGCCGCCGAGAAGACGGTCCAGCGGTGGCCCGACAAGACGACGGGTGACTGGCCCTTCGCCACGGTCCACAACAGTACGCTGCCGTCCGCGTGGCCCGAGGCCAGCAACTGGCCGTCCGGAGAATAGGTCACGCACAGGGCCCCGGCGGTCGCACCTCGACATTCGCCCTCGCCTTGTCCGGTGACGCCGTGAAATAGCTGAATGATGCCATTGGCTGCCGCGCCCGCCAGCACCCTGCCGTCGCGGCTGAACGCCAAGCCGGTGATCTGAACTGGACTGAGAGTATCGCTCAGGACGCCGAGATTCGGCGCGTTGAGCACTTGCAGCCGTCGGTCCCAGCGCGCTACCGCGAGTCGCTGGCCGTCGGGGCTGTAGGCGAGAGCGCGCACCGCCGCCGGTTTCGTGGCGGTCAACTTGCTCAGCGTCTTTTGCAGCCAGCCGGCGCGCTGCTGCACCCACTGGTTGCCCTGCCGTGCGAAGCGATGCAGGCCGCCATCCGCCAGGCCGACGGTCAGGTCGGCGCTGTGCGGTGCGAAGGCCAACGCTTCCACCCAGCTCGACAGTTTCTCCGGCTGGCCGAGGACCGTGCCGCTGGTGGGGTTCCAGAAGCGCAGTGTGCCATCGTCGCTGCCGGTGGCCAGCGCCCCGCCGTCCGGCGCGTAAGCCAGGCAGCGAACCGAATCCGTGTGTCCTTTCAAGACGAGCATGCGAACTACCCGTTGTAATCTTCTGGGGCGAGCGGCGGGCGTCAGCCCGCTGTTTGAGTGAGTAGACAGCCGGATGACGTCCGCCACGCGCCGGCTACGGTTCCTTCGGCATTTCAACGGTCATGCCTTCGGGCAACCCCTCGGCCTGCAACTCCCGCAATTGTTCGCATACGTCCTCGAAACGATACGTAGCGTTGCCGGGAATCGCGCGAATGGTCTTGCCGTCGCTGCTCAGGTAAGCGTGCTCCCAGGATGTGCAGTCGTCGAACTCGGCGGGCTGAATGTGCGGCGTCTCCGCGAAGCACAGCGTGCCGAACTTCATCTGCTTCACCGTCCGCCGCACTTCCGGCGGCAACTGCTCGACATGCAACGGCGTGCGCGGCAGCTTCTCTCGACCATACGGCCCGGAGATCCAGTTCTCGGTCAGGTGGCTGTAGGAGAAAATGCCCAGGCGGGCGACGTCGCGCAGCCGTTCCTCCTCATCGACGACGCCCGTCGGGTTGTGATAGTACCAGAAGCAGCCCAGACACAGACCGTCCTGGTGCAGCTGGCGTACCAGCGGCGTCGCGGCATGGAACAACGCGACGGCATGGCCCTGCACAGCCGGGAACGCGACGCCCCGGCGCTGCTCAAGTTCCGTCTTGACTGGGTCGAGCGATTTCAGAAAGAACAAGGCAGCACCGGCACGGTCGCCGAATTGCAGGGCGAAATGGGGGACTTCGCGCTCGCCCGGCTGCAAGCGGCCTTGCAGATCGTGAATCACTTCCGTGGAGAAAGCCGACGCCAGCGATGTCAGCACGGCCGTCGGGTCTTCGATCGGTTCCGCGGAAATCGGCACCGCACCCGCCTCGCCGGTGTCGAACATGGCGACATGGCCATCGCGGTCCACGGCGAACCAGGTGGCGTCCATTGAATGGGCGGCGGGGAAGTCAGCGTCCATCAGTGGTCCTTTCGTCGCCTGTAAACGGTGCAGCCCCTAATCCTGACGGATCACCAGGCCCTCTGGCAGGCCGGCTTCCAGGATACGAACACTGAACCGGCGAAAATCCTCGCTGCCGGGCTCTTGCGGCAGAATACACGTGCCGTCGCCGCTCAGGAAGGCGAGCTCGTCGTAGGATGCGCAAGCAAAAAACTCTACCGGCTGAATGTGGATCGTCTCCGCGAAGCACAGAGACTTGAAGCGCGTGCGTAACACATATCGCCTGGCCGCGGGCGGCAACTGGTCCACATGGATTGGGAATTCCGGCAGCTTCTTGCGGCCGTAGGGCGCAGTCACACCGAACTGGTCATTCGGCCGGGCGTACCCCTGACAATGATACGCGAAGCATCCCAGCGCGGCGGCATCGGCAAGCAACTCGTCGCCCCACCACTGCCGGAAGCACGCCAGGCACAACCCGCGCTCGTGCAGGCCGTGGTGCCAGGCGGTTTCGGGCTCCTGCACCAGGACCGCAAAACCTTCGCGCGTCTGCTGCGTGCTGGCGCTGCCCTGGGCGAGCAGCGGCAGGACGGGCTCCAGCGTTGTCAAATAGAGCCGCACCAGACCGTTGAACTCTGACGGCGTCCAGTGCGCGGGTTTCTGCCCCAGCGGCCCCGGCGTTAGCCAGCCGCGCAGGTCGTCCAGGGGCCTGCCCACGGAGCCGGCATCGAGCAGCAAGTCGAACAGGTCGAAGCCCGGTGAACCGCCAGAATACAGGTCGATCGGCATGGCACCCGGTTCACCGGTATCGAAGTAGCCGACATGCCCGTCGCGATCCACCGCGAACCAGTCGGTATCCATCGAATGTGCGGCGGGAAAGTCAGCGTCCATCGGTGCCCCCGCAGAATTCGAGTCCCAGGTCCGCGACGGCCGCCCTCAAGGCGCGATGGGTCAACTCGGGCAACTTCGCTCTCGTCTTGGTGTACGAACACCAGGCGACCGTCTTGTCCCAGCCGATGGAACAGAAGCGCGGGCTCTTGCCGCAGCCCATCAGGCAGGTCATCGACTGGAAGTGCTGCCCGCCCGCCACGGTCGCCAGCTCGTCCGGCGTCGGAGTGTCCTGGCCGCGCATCGGTAGGTAGACGATCCGCTCGTTGCCGATGCCGGCGGCGCGGACGTACTCCGCTGCTTCGCGCGCTGCCGGCAGATTCGAGCGGGCCGTCAACAGATTGATGCCGCTCTTGATGCCGTGCCGGTCCAGGGCATGGACCTGTTCGACCACGCGCTCGACTTCCGCCCGGCGTTCCGGGAAGTGAATCGAAACATGAACCTTGTCCGGCGCGGCGACAGTCAAGCGTTGCAGCACGTCGTCGTCCAAGGGCAAGCCGTTGGTGGTCAGCGAACGGAACAGCGTGCCGCGCAGGCGTTCCAGCACGTCGAAGATGCCGTCGTACTGCAAGGGCTCACCACCGCCGAACGACACGGCACGCACGCCGTGCGCCGCGCAATCGCGGACGAAAGCGACCAGTTCGTCCGGCGTCCACTCGGTCGCGCCGCCCGGCTGGCTGTGGTTGTAGCAGAACCAGCACGCCTTGCCGCAGCGGTTGGTCACCTCGATGGAAATGCGCTCGATGGTCATGAGAAGGAGGCTGCAAACCGCAGGAACTTCGTGCCGGGAGATGGTAAGCAACTGGCCGCCGTCTTGCCATCTTGGTTGCGAGGGAAGCACCGGGACAGCTTCCCATTCTCGTCGCTTGACGACGGTACGAGCGCCATCTAACCTACCAAGGACGGCGCGCGGCAGCCAGGGGCATGAGCTTTCCAGACTGTCCCTCCCGCATGCTTGCAGGCCTCCGCCCCTCGGCACAGCGACCCTTCTACTTTCGGTGGACTCGATGACCCTGGCGAAACTGGCCCTCGAAGACGGCACCGTGTACACCGGCCGCGCTTTCGGCGCGACCGGCGAGACCTTCGGTGAGGTGGTCTTCAAC
>JAEUIF010001358.1 GCA_016795185.1 Planctomycetia bacterium
TCCGAATCGCCCCAGTCCCCTTGCGGGAGAGGGGGTGGGGGGTGGGGTCCCCGGCAAGCTTCCTGGCGTTTCCACCCCTCCCCCCACCCCCTCTCCCGCAAGGGGAGAGGGGGTGGGGTGAGGGGTCACAGGCAAGATTACTGGCGGTTCCACCCCTCACCCCAACCCCTCTCCCGCAAGGGGAGAGGGGAGATTGGTTGCAGCCGACGATTGACAAGCACGGCTTAACGCACCTGTTAGCAGCACTGATTTGCCTTCAGGGGCGGTTTGGGGTTTATAATCCCGACCGAGCAACTGTTCCCGCCAACGATCCCGCCGACCCTGGAGGAACCATGATTACTGCACCGCGTCGCCTGCTTGCCCTCGTCATTCTGCCCTTGCTGGGCACGATCCTCGCCGCCGGGGCCGCCGAGCCCGTCGCGAAGCTGGCTTTCGTCGAGGTGCCCGCCGACCGTTCGGGTTTGCAGCACGTCCTGAACAGCGATCCGAAACTGGGCGAAATGAAATACATCTGGATGTCCTCGCTGGTGGACATCGACGGCGACGGGAAGCTCGACATTCTCGCCTACGGCCATCACGGCGGCGGCGCCGCCGTCTGGCTCGGCAAGGGCGATGGCACGTTTACGTTGGATGATCGCGGCTACACGCAGCGCTGGCAGTTCGGCGGGCGCGATCCCATCTGGATCGACCTGAACGGCAGCGGCGCGCCGGATGCCATCGGCACCGAGGGCGCGGGCGTCGCTGGCCGCGTGTTTCTCAACGAAGGCAAGGGCCACTGGCGCAAGACCGCTCTGGTCGTGGATGGCACCGGCATCGGCGGCGTGCAACTCGCGGACCTCGACGGCGACGGCTATCACCGCGAGATTTTCATCACCGGCGGCAGCGCGCAGCAGCCCGAACCGCCCGTGACCGAATGGGCCAGGACCACGGCGGCCAAGCTGGGCGGCAAGGAACTCTGGCAGGCCGAGAAGCTGGTCGGCTGGCCGGAAGGCATCGCCCGCGGCGCGGGGCCGGGCCGGGCCATGTTTCGCGAAGCCTATGCCGTGGACCTCAACGGCGACCACAAGAACGAACTGATTATCCACTTCAAGGGCGGCGACGGCTTCAGCAGCAAACAGCTTTACTCCTGGGTGCTGACCCGCGACGCCGACGCCTGGAAGGACGGTACCACGGCGGCCGGCTTGCCGACGGGCCCCGGCCACTGGTTCTATCCGGAAGACATCGACGTGGATGGCAACCTCGACATCGCCGACCTGCATACGGGGGAATGGTATCGCAACGACGGCCAGGGCCGTTTCACGCTCAGCCCGCAACGCATCTTCGACCCCGCGAAACGGCTCACCGGCCGTATCGGCCATCCGTGGACTGCCGACAACGAGCAGCAGTGGCTGGACCTGGATAACAACGGCTATCGCGATTTTGTCACCGCTACCGACCACGGCTCCGAGCACGGGACGTTCCTGAACCTCGGCGGCGGTCGGTTCGTCGAGGTCGCGGGCATTCCCGGCGCCCGCCGCACCCGCAAGTTCGGCGACGTCAACGGCGACCACAAGCTCGACATGGTCAGCATGGGCAAGGACCAGTTGACGCTGCACCGCAACGAAACCCCGCAGCACGGGCTGCACATTCGTCTAGTGCCGCGCGTGCCGTCGGATGCTTTCCTGGGCGCGAAGATCTGGGTCTACCCGGACGGCAAGCTCGGCGACCCGAAGGCGCTGGTACACTACCGTCAGGGCTTCATGGACCGCGACGGCGGCCGGTCCCACAATCTGCTGCCCACGCTGCACGTCGGCCTAGGGCAGATGGAGAAGGTGGACATTCGCGTGCGCTTCCCGTCCGGTGAAGTCCGCGAGGCACGCGGGGTGAAGGCCGATACCCTGGTGACGATTCCAGAAGTGCAGAAGTAGGCCGGTGCCGCGTGCCGCCTCACGGAAGAGTGCGGGGTGACAACGTTGCCTTGCGGATTTCTTTACCGCGAAGCGGTTGTACTCCACAGCCCAGGGTCGCGCAGCGCGCCCTGGGAAGTGTGACAAAGTTAAAAGAATACCCCGAAGGGGTTTGACAAATCAGGCCATCATGATTTGTACAACCGCTTCGCGGTAGGCGCAATCATTGATGGCTCGTCAACCCAGGGTGCGCTGCGCGACCCTGGGCTGTGGAGTACAACCGCTTCGCGGTAAAGACAGCTGTCGCCGAACTCCGGCCCGATGACCTTTGGCAAGACACGGTTCGGGCCGGTTCAGCCGGCGCAACGAAAGGAGTATCAATCGATGTATCGCTATATGATGATGGCGTTGCTGGGCCTGACAGGCTGCGTCCTGTCGGTCGCCGCCGCCGATGGACTCGACGGCTGGTCCCTGGTCCGCACGGTCGATACCGACCGCCTGGACCCCGCCCTGAAAGGCAAGCACGTCCCCACGCTAGAAAAGCACTTCACGTTCGCGGACGGTGTGCTGCGCGGCCGCATCGGGCTGGGCAAGGAGTTCTTCGAGGCCAAGCGGGTCGATACGCTGGCGGGTGTGGGCACCATCTGGGCCACGCATCAGGACTGGCCGAAAGACCTGGCCGACTTTGAGGCGACCTGGGACTTTCAATGGGTCATGCCGACCAAGAATTTTGCCGATTGTCCGTTCATGCTGGTCGGTTGCCGGTTGAACGCCGACGGTGAGGGTTATTCCCTCGGCCTGCACGGTTACACCGCGCCGCTGCTGATTCAGCGGATCGACAAGGAGCGCACGCGGCCCATCGGCCGGGGCCGCTATGCCGGCTACATTCAGCCCGGCTGGCTGCACTTCCGGCTGCGCGCCGCTGGCCCGATCATCAAGGCCAAGGTCTGGAAGGCCGGCACGCCCGAACCCGAACGCTGGACCAGCGAAGCCTACGACGATTGGTCGGGTACGCCGGGCGACCGCTACCGCCAGGGCGCGCTGGCCGTCGGCTTCTCCGGCGTGAAAGTCTTCGACACGGCCAGTCATGAGTTCCGCAACATCAAGGTGCGCGCCCTGTCGGCCGACGAGGTCAAGAACGAGGCATCGTTCGGCGCCAAGGACGGCCCGAATTACCAGGGCGACGTGGGCGGCACGGAAAAGCTGACCGACAAACAGCGCGACGAGTTTCACAAGAGCCTGCAAGCGCTCGACGCCAGGACCGTCGAGACCTGGAAGCGCGACCCGAACCTTACCGTGGAAGCCAGCGCCGACGGTGTGGTGCTGCGTTCGACGAACGGCGCGCCCGCCTTCGGCTGGCTGCCGGAAGCGAAACGGCACACCTTCGCCGTGCTGCAAGCGAAGGCCTCGGCCGGGGCCAGGCCGCTGCTGGCCCTGCGCGCCGCCGGCAGCGACACGGCGGACTTCATCTATCTCGACCCGGTCTGGCGCGAAGGACTGCCCGCCGTGCTGCAAGGCAACGCTCAGCACACGGGCGACATCGTCCGCGCCGAGTGGAAACCGGATACCTGGTACCACCTGCTGACGCACCGCGGCCATCTACAACTCTGGCGCATCACCGAACCGAGCGGCCAGGATGTCGCCGCGTTTCGCTACACCGGCGGCGCGGGTTATGGCAAGCTGGAAGCCTTGGGCATCGGCGTCGCCGGCAAGGGAGCGGTCACGGTCAAGGGCTTCGGGGCGAAGTAAGCGCGGGCTAACGGCAGGTGTTCGAGGGGCCAGCGGCGGGACGCAAGTTCCGCGGCTGGCCCTCGCCGCGCGCCCATTGCCGGCTGGCTTCGCAGATGGTATGCTACATGCTACATGACGACACGGCTTTCTCATTCCGCAGCGAGACCCCGACCATGACCACGCTGGCAACGGACACGGCCGGCAATGGACCGCTCGAACGCCCCGCGTCGCTCAAGGACGCCGCTTATCGGCAGATCAAGGGCTTGCTCATTTCCGGCCAGCTCGAACGCGACCACCTCTATTCCGCCCAGCATTTCGCCGACCGGCTCGGCGTCTCGCGCACGCCCGTCCGCGAAGCGCTGTTGCAGTTGACCAGCGAGGGCTTTCTGGTCTGCCGCGATGTGCGCGGCTTCAAGATCAAGGACTTCTCGACCAAGGAAATCCGCGACGTCTTCGAGACCCGGCAGCTCATCGAATCGTACACGATCAAGCGCCTGGTCGAAGACCTGGTGGCCGCCGACCTGCAAGCGATGGAGCAGAGCCTGCACACCATGAAAGCGGCTGCAAGTCGCCAGGACGCACACGGCTTTCTCGAAAGCGACAAGGAATTTCACATGGTCCCGGTGCGCCACACCGGCAACCTGCATCTGCGGGCGATCATGGACTCGATTCGGAACCAGATGTCGATTTTCGGCATGACGGCGCTGGCCCATCCGGGTCGCTATCAAGAAGTGATCCGCGAGCACGAGGCCATCGTCGCCGCCCTGCGCCAGCGCGACAAGAAGAAGGCGGTGCAGGCCATGAGCCAGCACCTGGCGACGACCGAGTCTCGCATCCTGGAGCGGGTGGAAGAAACGGGAAAGTGACCGAGTTCGCGGTTCCGCCTTCAGGCGGTCGAGTCGCTCGCCGCCTGAAGGCGGAACTGGGAACGGTCTAGTGCCGATGCAAGTGACGACTTGTTCAATCGGACGCTTGGGTGCCATGCCCACGGCTTTGCGTGGGCATGGGACGCTTGCAGGGCTCCCATGCCCACGCAAAGCCGTGGGCATGGCACCCAATATGTCGATCAGTTGAGCGATAGCTTGGACCAGCGGTCAGCGCGCCAGTGCCCAAACGCGCAGCGAACGGTCGTCGGCGGAAAGCAGGGCCGAGCGATCGGGCAGAAAGGCGACGCCGCGTACCTGGACGAAATGGCCGACGAAGCGGCGCAGTTCCCGGCCGGTGCGCGCGTCCCAGAGGCGGATCGTCGTGTCGTAGCCACAGGAGGCGACGCGCTCGCCGTCGGCCGAAAGCGCGACCCCCGTGATCAGGTTGCGATGGCCGTCGAACCGGCGGATTTCAGCGCCTTTTTCCACGTCCCAGAGGCGCACCGTCTGGTCCCAGCCGCCAGAGACCAGCTGCTTGCCGTCCGCCGACAGGTCGAGGGCCCGCACCTTGTCGGTATGGCCGCGCAGCTTGCCGATCTCGCGGTTGGCTTGCAAGTCCCAGACGCGGATGGTGCTGTCGGCGCAGGCGGCCAGCGCTCGGGTGCCGTCGGGTGTCAGCGCCACGCCGTAGATGTAGGAAGGCGGCATCAGCCGGCAGACCTGGAGCGGCTTGCCGGTCTCCACATCCCAGAAATGCAGCGTGCCGTCCCAGCTACCCGAAAGGGCTCGGCGGCCGTCCGCCGAGCAGGCCACGCTGGTCACCAAATCGGTATGGCCGTCAAAGCGCCGCACTTCCGTGCCGGTCGCCAAGTCCCAGAGCCGCACCGTGGCGTCCACTCCCTTCGTCGCGCCGTGCGCGGTGAGGGCGCGCTTGCCGTCCGGCAGGAAGGTCAGTCCCTGAATGGGGCTGCCCGCGTAGTCGATCTTGCGGACGAGCTGCCCATCCGCCACGTCCCAGTAGAGGAAGAACTTGTCCGAACCCGCCGTCAAGGCGTGCCGGCCCTGCTTCGAGAGGACCAGCGCGCTCACCGCGCCCGAGTGGCCGCCGCTGAAGCGCCGCGTTTCCTTGACGGTGATGCGCTCGAACTCCTGCTGCAAGCGGTCGCCGTAGCGCGCTTGCAGATCGACGGGCAGTTCCGGCAGGACGCAGAGTTCGAGGCTGCGGGCGGCATGCGTGCATACTTTCAGCAGCAGCCGGTTCGTGCCGGCTTGCAGGTCGAGCGTGACGCGGTCCTGGTGCGGCACCACGGGCCGGGTAACGTTCTTCGCCAGCAGGCGACGGCCGTTGAGCCAGACGGTCAGCGCGTCGCACGAACCGATGGCCAGCGGCAGGGTCGTGGCGCGATCGCAGGCAATGGCGTGATACAGGTAATAGCAGCAGTTTTCCCGGCTCTTCGGGAGAGTCGCCAAATCGCCGGGCTGGAACTCGGCCCACTCCTGCCAGGATAGAATCTGTCCGCCCTTGCCGGGATAGGACCGTTTCAGGTCGATGCCTTCCTCCGGGCCGTAAACCGCGTCAAACCCCTTGCGGTCGGGATTGTCGAACGGGCCGATGACGTACCACGGCCCCTGGAGGTTGGGCAGGCCATGCGCGGCCAGCGTGGCCAGCAGCGACTCTTCGCGCGATGCCCGCGCCACATAGCCGACCGGAGCGGACTTCTCCGTAGCCTTGATGGTCGCCAGAGCGGAACTGGGCGGCTGCGTCGGCGGCGCGCCCTTCACGTTGAGTACCGGCTGCGTGTGCGGAGCGGGCTCGGGCAACAGCGTTTTGGCCAGCAGCGCCAGGCCGCAGAGCAACAGGACCGTGGCCGCCAGCACACCGACCCAGCGTCGCTGTCGGCGCGGCTGCGGCACTACACTATCGGCGCTGGTCGCAACGGCAAGCGGTTGGGCGGGCGGCGTGGGTGCTTCGAGTTCAGTGCGGTCGGAGGCCGGCGGCTGCACCGGGTCCGTGGCTGGCAGGGGCTGACCCGCCGCGATGGCCGTCAACGCGCTGACCAACTCGGCCGGCGTTTGGAAGCGGTCCTCTGGCTGTTTGGCCAGCAACTGGCGGACCACGGCGGCCACGGCGGGCGGCGTTTCGGGGCGAACCTGTTCGAGCAGCGTTGGCTCCTGATAGCGGTGGCGGTAGAGTTTCTCAATGGCCTCGCCGCCGGGGTGCGGCACCCGGCCGGCGAGCAGGAAGTAGAAGGTGCAGCCCAGGCTGTACAGGTCGGCGCGGATGTCCACCGCATGGGAATCCATCGCCTGCTCGGGGGCGACGTAGTCGAGCGTGCCGAGGACGGCCCCGTCGCGGGTCAGGGCCTTGGTCGAGGATTCCTCGCCGGCGCTGCGCCGCCAGCGCGCCAGGCCGAGGTCGGCGATCTTGACCGCGCCCTCGCGCGTCAGCAGCAGGTTGGCAGGCTTGATGTCGCGGTGGACCATGCCGCGCTCGTGGGCATGTCCCAGGCCAGCCGCCGCTTGGCGCATGTAATCGCAAGCGGTGGGGATGGGCAACGGACCGTGTTCGCGCACCAGGCGCGATAGGTCCGTACCCTCGATAAACTCCATCGCGAAGAAGAGAATGTCGCCCGCCTGGCCGGCATCGAAGGCGGCGACGATGTTCGGGTGCGACAGCTGCGAGACCGCCTCGATTTCCCGACGGAAACGGCGGATGACCTCTTCGCTGTCCGCCTTGTCCTTCCGGATGAGCTTGAGAGCGGCGACCCGATCGAGTTTCTGGTGGCGTGCCTTGTAGACTTCGCCCATGCCGCCTTCGCCCAGGCGTTCGGTGAGAACGTAGGCGTCGAGCACCAACTCGGCGGACTTGCCGCGCAGCACCTGGTTGACCTGAAAAGCCGTGAGCCAGCCGCGCCGGAGCAGTTCGGCGGCCAGGGCGCGCTGGTCGGGAAACCGCTGCTGGAGGTCGACGGCGACCTCGTCCAGCTGGGACCGTTTCAGCAATCCGTACCGATTCAGGCAATCCACAAAAGATGTTACGGAGGCGACGGTCATGACGGCCTGGTGAAATGGGAAGGGCAACATCACGTCATGCACTGGGCAGCCATTGTATCCCGCGCGTCAAGCGTTTGCCAGTAGGTGGCCAGGAAGCAGTGCAAAGGCCGCCAGCGACGGCAGGAGCCTTCCGTGCCATCGCGCCAGTTTCACGCGGGCGGGCGGCGGGCGTGAGCCCGCTGTTGGAACAATCAGCCGCCGGCGCTTCCAACAGCGGGCTCAC
>JAEUIF010001359.1 GCA_016795185.1 Planctomycetia bacterium
GGGATGCGATGCCCGGCTGCGGAAACAGCCCGCCGCCCAGGATCAGCGCCGCCAGCGTCAGCACCGCGAAGCGCTCGCGCGGCGTGATCGCCAGCGATACCGTGGAGGCATGGCGGGCGCCGGTGAAGAGCAGGAAGTAGGCGCGGACGATGGCGATGCCATTCAGAGCCGCTGCCAGGGCCACCGCCAGGCCGACGAGCAAGTTGGCCTGCACCGCGCCTTCAACCAGCAACTCGCCCGCCACGAAGCCGAGCGTGCCGGGATAACCCACGCTGGCCAGGCCGGTGGTCAGGAAGCAGACCGCCAGCGCCGGCGAATGGTCGTACAGGCCGCGGAAGTCCCGTAGCGACAGCCGGCCGAAGCGCGCCTCCAGAGCACGGATGGTCAGCCCCAGGCCAGTCAGCGACAGCGCCGCCGAGACCCACAGGGCCAGCGCGCCGGTCAGGCTGACGGCGGTGTGCAACTCCAGGCCGACCAGCACCAGGGCGGCATGGCTCAGCGACAGGTAGGCGAAGAAGCGGCGCGCGTCCTGCTGCACCACCGCCATGCCGGCGGCGTACACCGCCGTGAGCAACGAAAACGCGCCGATGCTTTGCAGCACCCAGTCCGGCGCGATCGGCAGCACCAGCCGAAAGGCCGCGTAGACCCCCGGCAGCGGCGTGACGAACAGCAGCGCGTTGCCGAAGGAAGCATGCTCGAACCAGTCGGTCAGCCAGCAGTGGAACGGCACCGTGCCGCAACGGATGAGCACGGCGGCCAGCAGCGCGGCCGTCGCCCAGTCGGGCGCCGCACCGTCGGCAGCGCTGACGCCCGCCCAGCCGGTCAGCAACAGCGTCACGAAGAGCCCCAGGTGCAGGATGTAAACGCGCGTTGGCTGGCCGCGGTTGATGAGTTCGATCAGGCCCGGCACTGTCGAGACCACCAGCAGCAGGACCAGCATCCAGGGGTCCAGGCAGCCGAAGATGGCCAGGCGCAGCGACTCCGAAGCCAGCGACCAACTCAGCGAGAAGCGGCGCATCTTGGTCCGCCCCGTGGCCAGCGCGGTCAGGAAGTGCAGCAACGCCACGAGCGGCGCCAGCGGGGCGCTCAGTTCGTCCAGACCGAAGACGCGCTTGCCAAAGAGCTGGGACTGCACGTCCCAGCGGCCTTCGGCCGCCCCACCGCAGTAGAACGCCATGCTGGCCAGCATGGCGCACGTCAGCGGGACTGTGGTGAAGCTCAGGCCCCAGCGCCAGGCGCGCGTCGGATCCTGAAACACGCGCAGGGCCAGCGCGCCGAGCAACGCGCCCACGATCGCCAGTTCCAACCAGGGCAAGGACCAGATGCTCATGGCAATTCTTCCAGGGCCACCGAATAGGGTTGCGGCGCTTCGGACTCCGGCGCGGCGCGGCCGGCGATGAAATCCGTCCAGCGGCGTTCGAGCGCGTCGCAGGCGCGGAACAACCGCACGAACGGTGTCACGACGCAGGCCGCCAGCAGCGAATCCAGGTAGCCGCGTTCCAGGGCGAAGCGATAGAGCCAGGGGCGGGTGCTGCTGGCCGCCCCGCCCAGCGGGCCGCCGACGCGCGGCAAGTGCCCGCCGAGCGCGTTTTCGAGCGAGTGATAATCGTGCAGCAGCGACGGCGCGCGGATGAATTGCAGCGTCCGCAGACAGGCGTTGCCGATCAGGTGCAGCAGCGCCAGGTAGCGGAAGCCCAGGCCGATCTCGGCGACGATCAGACCGACCTGCACCAGCGAAGCGAACGATAGCGCCGACTTGATGTCCGTCTGCACGCTGCCCACGACGTAGGCGTACAGCGCGGTGACCAGGCCCAGGGCGACGACGACGGCCGACAGCCAGACGGTGGCCTCCAGCAGCGGGCCGATGCGCAGCAGCAGGAACGCTCCCAGATGGACCGAAAGCGCGCCGTAGAACACGGCGCTGGAGGGCGTCGGCCCTTCCATGGCGCGCGGCAGCCAGCCGGAGAACGGGGCTAGCGCGGACTTGCCGGCGGCGGCGATCACCAGCAGGACGCCGACGACCAGCGGCGCGGCTCCGGCGAGGGCGGCATGCCCATCGGGCCAGGGCTCGCCGCCCAGCAGGCGATAGAAGTCGCCTTCGCCGCGCAGGTGGTGCATGACGATGGCCGCCAGCAGCAAGGCCGCATCCGAAACGCGATAGACCACCCAGACCCGCAGCCCGTTGCGCGGCGGGGCCGGCCGTTCCTGGAAGAACGCCACCAGCAGCACCGACGACAGGCCCACCAGTTCCCAGCCGGCGAACAGGGTTTCAATCGTCCCGGCCAGCGCCGTCAGCACCATGCCGAGCACGAACAGCGCATAGAGTACGAAGAAGCGGTTGTAGCCGCGCTCGCGGTGCATGTAGCGGGTCGCGAAGCCCGCCACCGTGCCGCAGAGCAGGAACGACAGGATGGCGAACGGCAGCGACAGGCGGTCGAAGACCAGCTTCACCGAGAAGTGGTAATCCGGAATGACGACCCATTCGCCCAGCGCGATGACCTCGTGGCGCGTGCCGCGCCACAGCATCAGGGCGACCACGCCCAGCGCTGCCAGCAACCCCACGGCGCTGGCACCCTGGCAGAGCTTGCCCGTCGCCGCCTCGCTCAGCTTGCGGTCGAGCAGCGAGGTCACGCCCAGCAGGCACACCAGAGCGAAGGGTGCGCCGAGCGCCAGCAGTCCCAGTACGTTCAGCCAATCAGCCGCTTGCAACATGGCCTCATCCGTCGAGTGGAAGGAACGGGCTCCGTAACTGCTTCGAGCAGTTCGCAGAGGGATGTATCATCGGGCGCTTTGGTCCGCACAGCGGACCCTACGGCAAGCTGTAGGGTCCGCTGTGCGGACCGCTCCAGCCGGTTGCAACATGCTCTAACCAGCGGGGACGGCCCGTGGATCGATCACGGCGAACTCCAGGTGGTCGCGCCAGCCGCGATACCAGTCCACCGAGGACTGGGCGCGCGGCAGTTGCTGCGCTTGGGGCCGGTAGTCGCGAAACACGCCGTCGCGGTAGAGCCGGACGGTGGACGAGTGCGGGTCGAGCACGGCCAGTTGCACCCACTGGTTGCGGACCAGTTGGTCCAGGCCGGGATTGCGTTCGAGGATGCGCAGCATGATGTCGGGCGTGGTTTCGACGACGAACAGGATGCGCACCGGCTCGTGGATTTCGACCATCTGCCAGGGCAGGCCGGTGCGCAGGTCGCTGGCCGCGCCGTCCATCACGCCGAGGAGGGCGGTGATGTTGTGCGGCAGCTTGCTCCCGCACCCCAGGCCCGGACTATCGACCGTGGAGAAGTAGTATTCGAGGCTGATGCCCGCGCACACGGGCAGGGCCGCGAGCAGGATGCGGGTCAGAATCGCACCGTCGGCGTCATCCTGCGTGGGGTCGTAGGAGTTGAGAAAGGCCCGCCGGTCGAGGAACAAGCCGCGCGTCCGGCAGCGGCGGCCGACGATGCACAGGGCATTGGTGGCGTGGCCCAGCTCCGGCCGGACCTGTGCGAGGTCCTCTGCCCGCCCCTCGACGTGCTGGAGCGCCTCGGCGAAGGACAGGGTCAGCCGCGCCGACATGAAGCGCCGGCAGCGTTCGTGGGCGTTGCGCTCCCGGGCCCGTTCCAGGATGCCGCGTGCCGCCGCGAACTCCGCCGCATGCGAGTCGGGCAGCAAGTCGAGGTCGAAGAAGGTCACCAGTTCGTTGCTGGTATTGTGCCAGCCACCGACAAAGACCGTCTCGTCGGGAATCCGCAGGCCGCGCGCGGCCAGCCGCTGGCGGACGAGCGGGTCGTTGAGGATCTGTGCCACGGCGCGGCCGTTGGGGCCGCCGCGCGAACCGCCGCACGCGCCGCAGTCGTAGGCCGATTCGTGGGGATTGTTGATGCTGCTGGAGCCGTGGCCCAGCGTCAGCACCAGACGGGCGAAGTTCCGCGTCAGCCCGGTGTCGCGCAGCACGCGTTCGCCGATGTCGGTCAATTCGTCGAGCGTGAAGCCGATGGGGCCGTGGCCGCTGCCGGGGGGCGCCTCCGTGCGTTCGAGCTGAAGTCGTGTGGCTGGCGGGTCGAGAATGATGCGCCCGCAGGTCGAACGCAGCCGGGCCATCAAGCGCGGAAAGAGCGTGCGGACGATGAGCGGCACGGAAGCCAGCACGCCGAAAACGGCAGACAGCAACGCTCCGAAAGCGAAGGTCCGGCTGCCGACGTGCAACTGGTGCATGGTCCGCCCCAGCACGCGCCGCGTCCGGGCGCGCCGGCCGTGCGCGCCCTCCTGGCAGCCGTCGGCGCGCTCGACCACCCAGTGCCGGGGCCGGATCACCACCGGACAGAGCGGCACGAAATGGGCGTCGGCCGCGCCGCGGAAGTACATGGGCACGAAGTAGAAGCCCGCGATGCCGAACGTCTCCGCGTCCGGCGCCAGTTCCTCGACGTGGCGGCGGAAGGATTCTTCGCGCTCGTCGATGCAGAACATCACCTGAAAGCGCGGCGTGCGCGGCTCCGTCTCGGCGTCTGGGGCATGCAGGGCGAGGGCGTCGAGCGATTGAAAGCGGAAGCGGCCCTCGTAGGCCAGATGGAAGATCCGGCGGCGCTCCAGCGCCGAAAAGGCTTCGATCTCGCGCACCAGCGTGTGCCATTCGCGCTCGCTGAGGCGGTGCAGGTCCGGCGGCGTCCAGCCGAGCACCTGCGCCAGCTGGAAGACCAGGAACGCCCGCTGCTCGACGCTGTGCGGCCGGGGCGTGCCGAGGCGCTTGCGGAGTTCGTCGCGCAGGGCGGTCAGGGGGCCGGAGTAGCCGAGGTGGTCGCGCGCCGCCGCTTGCAGCGCGAGCCGTTCCAGCACCAGCCGCACGGCCAGGAATTCGACCAGGCTGCCCGGCGGCGGCGGATGCACCGCGCGGTCGGGCCGCTCCTCCAGGAAGCGGATCATGCCGGCCCAGCCGCGCAGCGCCAGCAGCGTGGCGGCGAGGTAGTCGTCCCACTCCTCCTCGGCAACGCCGAGCAGGTCGAGGGATTCGCGAATCGATTCCAAAGGTCCGACCCGCGCCGCTTCCATGCGGCGCAGCTCACTCGCCAGGCCCCAGCGCCAGCTATCCGGAGGTCCGCCGGGAAGCCGGTACAGCGCGCTGAAGGCCCGGTAGAAGCCCTCGCTCCACAGAGGCAGCTGCCACGCGGCCAAGCCCTGGTCGAGAAAGGCCGCGCAGTAGGGGTGCAGCACCTCGTGAACGCGCAGGTCGGTGTCGATGCCAGTGGTTTGCAGGAGTAGATCGCGATGGCGGGTCGGCAGCGCCGGGGCCGCGGTGCATTCCGGCACGGTGGCGGCTCCATCGCAGCAGACGCGCCACAGGGATTGCAGGGCGAATGCCTCCCATTGTTCTGGGGTCCAGCCTTCGATGCGCGCCTCGCCGAACCGTTCGAGCAGCCCGGACAGCCCGGCCGCAGCCCGCTGGCCCGCCGTCGCGCCGCCATTGTGTCCGGCTTCGTGGCCGCCGCGCAGATCGCGCATCACCCAGCGGCGCGTTTCCGCGATCAACCGCAGGCGCGTCGCGGGCGGGGTGGCGGGCCGGACGTGGCGCAGCGCATCGGTTTCCGCCACGAACCAGAGCAGTTCCTCCGTCGGTCCGAAGCGCACTGGGTGTTGCAGCATCGCCAGCCGCAGCTCGAACCGGGTGCAGCGCGGCGGAAGGCGTTCGTCCGCTGCGTCGCCCAGGTCATCGCGCAGCATGGCTTCCAGGCCGGCGAAGCGGATGCGGCCCCGCTCCAGCTCTTCGCGGTAGCGTTCTTCCGCGAGATACGGCTGGCAGCCATACCGGCGCGCGGCCTCTTCCACCGCCTGCGTGAACGGCAAATCCTCGAAGGCGTGCAACGTGTTGTGGTGGATGAAGACCGGAATCGGACCCTGGGCCGGCAGCAGGTGCGCGCCGTGGTCGATGGCGTCGCGCAGCCGCGATAGCCAGGCTCCTTCCTCGCCGTGCGCTGCGGCGGAACTAGCAGCGCGCGCGGTCATCCAGGTGGTCGGTGCGGTCATATCGGTTCATCCCTCAACGCGCGGGGCCAGCGCGACGTTGTCGCCACGAATCGGTCGCTTGATGGATGACAGTGTGGGGCGCGCAGGCGCGCGGCGGCCGGAGCATTTTCCGTGGACGGATGGAGGAGGTCGCTCGTCGGGATTGGCGCGGGAGGACCGCTTCTGGACGGAGAACGCGGTCGGCGCGCGCGGATCAGGCGAGAGAACCCGCCACGGAACCGGCGCGCTAGATCAGCAGACGATGTAGGGTGTTCAGCAATTCCTTGGAGGATGCGAACTCGGAGAGAATGCTATCGTGCAGGGGAGAGCCGAGGTAGGGAGGGGCGTCGGGCGAGGTGAGGGACAGGCGGAAGAAGTCGTCGATGGAGTCGGCGGCGAGGCGCTTGACTTCCTCCCCTTCGGGCAGCAGGGGCTCTTCGGGATTGTCGGTCGGGAGGTCGTCGTGCTGGCTCGAAGCGAAGGACGCTTTCAGCAGGCTGCCAAAGAGGGGGGAATGGTCCCGCGCCGCCAAGCAGCTGATTGTCGCCAGGATGATGAGAAACCGCCAAGACATCAACATATCCTTTCGCGTTACCGAAGCTAATCGGGAACGGCGAGTTCGTCAAGTTCAAACCCGGCAAAATCGGACGGGGCGGCGCAGGCCGCGCTGGCGTGCTGGATTGATTGGATAGGCCAGCGGCTTACACGTGCTGCACCGCAAGCGGGAATTGGTGGACCATGTCGGCCAGGCGACGCAGGAACAGATCATGCAACTGGCGCTTCGCTGAGGTCCGTCGCCGCTACGATCCTTGACGGAACGCCGGCCCGATGGCAGTATTGTGCGGGCAGTGAACGAAGGCAAGGGCAACGCGATGAACCGCCTGGACCGAATTACCCTGGACCCAGCAGTAATGGGCGGCAAACCCTGCATCCGGGGGCTGCGCGTCACGGTGGGCACCGTGCTGGGTTTGCTGGCGGCGGGACGAACGCACGTGGAGATTCTAGCCGCGTATCCCTACCTCGAACCGGAGGACATCAACCAGGCCCTGGCCTACGCCGCCCGGCGGTTGGAGGAGCGCGAAGGACCGCTGGTTGTCGCATGAGCCTCAAGTTGCTGGTTGACATGAACCTGTCGCCAACCTGGGTGCCATTTCTTCACGGCAGCGGCTGGAGCGCGGTGCATGGGTCGGCGGTGGGCGACGAAGGATGCAACGAATCCGACGAGTCTCGTCATCATTCACTCGATGCTGGGCCAGTATTCTGACTGTCACGGCGGGGATAAACCCCGCCGCTCGCTCATACACGCAACATCGACAGGTTCTTCATCACTCGCATCATGGAGTCCAGCCCCATGCCGAAAGTGAAAGCCAGCCCGAAGTCGGTGCCCGCTACTACCCCAGCCCTTGTTGCCGCCGCTGCGCCGGCTGCCGGTGCCGTCGTCATTCCCGTGGATGACCTGTGCCATCTCAAGAGCAAGGCCAAGGTTCACGAGAACTGGGACGCCATGCTCAACCAGACCAACATCGGCGCGAACAACAACAAGTATTACGTCATCCAGTTGCTCGAATCGGGCGGCAAGTATTACACCTGGACGCGCTGGGGTCGCGTCGGCGAACCGGGGCAAAACGCCTTACTGGGCAACGGCACCCTGGACGACGCCCGCAAGTGCTTCGAGGGCAAGTTCAAGGACAAGAGCGGCAACGCCTGGGCCGACCGCGCCAAGTTCGTCGCCAAGCCCGGCAAGTACGCGCTGATCGAGATCGAACGCTCCGCCGAGGCGGCGCAGAAGGCGGCCGAGGTCGAGGAAAAGCTGAAAGCCATCGACCAGGAAGCGGCCAAACTGCAACCCAAGCCGGCCGGCGTCGCGCCGTCGAAGTTGCATGCCGCCATCGAACGCTTCATGGGCCTGATCTTCGACCACGACATGTTCAAGGGCGCGATGGCCAGCTTCGACATCGACGTGAAGAAGATGCCGCTCGGCCAGCTCACCAAGACCCAGGTGCAGAAGGGCTACGCGGTGCTCGAAGAGCTGGAGGACGCCGTCACCGGCAAGGCCCGCAATCGGGCGCAGCTCATCAACGAAGTGTCGTCGCGCTTCTACACGCTGATTCCGCATGCCTTCGGCCGGCGCGTGCCGCCGCCCATCGACACGCCGGAACTGCTGCACAAGAAGTTCGACATGCTCAACGTGCTCAACGATATCGAGATCGCGCTGGGCCTGGAGAACAAGAAATCAGCCGTCAAGGATTCCGACCTCAAGCCTAACCCGGCGGATGAGAACTACCAGAAGCTGAAGGCCCACCTCGAATACGTCGATCCGGACTCGAAGGAATTCAAGTTCATCGAGACGTACACCGAGCGCACCGGCGGCCATTACAAGCTCAAGGTCGTGGATGTTTTTCGCGTCAACCGCCACGGCGAGGGCGACCGCTTCGCCGCGCATAAAGACATCGTCGAACGCAAATTGCTCTGGCACGGCACCAACGTGGCCGTGGTGGCGGCGATCCTCGGTTCGGGTCTGCGCATCATGCCGCACTCGGGCGGCCGGGTCGGCAAGGGCATCTATCTGGCTTCCGAGAACGGCAAGTCGGCCGGCTACGTCGGCTGGTCCGGCAGGACGGGCGTGATGTTCCTGGCCGAAGCAGCGCTCGGCAAGGAGCACACGATCACGCGGGATGATTCGAGCCTGCGCTGCGCCCCGAAGGGCTGCGACTGCATCGTGGCCCGCGGCCATACCGAACCCGACCCGCAACACGACATCGAATGGGAATTCGAGGGCAAGAAGGTCGTCGTGCCGCAGGGCAAGCCAATCAAGTCGAAGTACACCAACAGCTCGTTCACGCAGAGTGAATACCTGCTCTACAAGGAAAGCCAGGCGCGCCTGCGCTACGTGCTGCGGTTGCAGCATTAAGCACACGGTCGGCGTTATTTGCCATTTCTTGGCGAGCGGCGGGCGTGAGCCCGCTGTTGGATCAGCCAGCCGCTGACACCACGAACAGCGGGCTCAC
>JAEUIF010001390.1 GCA_016795185.1 Planctomycetia bacterium
ACTCCCCCGTGTGGGGGGGTGGGGGGCTGCGCGAAGCGGTTTTCGCCGCTGGGGTGTGCCAGTTCCCATAACCGTTTCCGCGGCGCCCCCCCGGCGCCCGCTCGAAGCGCTCACGGCGCATTGTTCGTAGTTCCGCCTTCAGGCGGCGAGTCGCTCGTCCGCCTGAAGGCGGAACTACGAGCTTTTGAGACTCGAAGCGACCACGGTGCGTAACAACCGTTCTAGAGTCTCCATCGGCAAGCCGATGACGTTGCTGACGCTGCCCTCGACCACTTTCACATACGGGTCTTCGCCTTCCTGCACCGCGTAGGCACCGGAGCAGCCGACCCATTGCCGGGTCGCGAGGTAAGCGTCGATCTCTTCGTCGGTGAGTTGCTTGAATCGCACCCGGCTAACTTCCTGCCAGCAGCATTGCACATCGTCCGGCCGACGCCAGAGGACCGCGCCGGTCCAGAGTTCGTGCGTCGTGCCGCCGAGTTGGCGCAGGATGCGGCGGGCATCGGCGGCGTCGGCGGGCTTGCCGATCACCTGGCCGTCGAGCCAGCCCACGGTATCGGCCGCCAGCACGATGCCTTCCTCAACCTGGGGCGCGACGGCGGCGGCCTTCAGCCAGGCGACCTGCTGCACGAAGCCGCGAATGCCCAGAGCCCCTACCTCGGTGGGTTCGTCGATATTCGCGGGCAACACCTCGAAGGCGTAGCCAGCCTGGGTCAGCAAGTCGCGGCGCGCCGATGAGCCGCTGGCCAGGATCAGGCGGACTGGCGACGGATTTCCCATGCCTGCAAGACCTCGTGCAGTACCGGCCAGAGACGGAAGGGCGTCAGTTCGGTCATGCACTCCAGACGGCCGCAGCGCTTCAGATAGCTGCCCTGGCACCAGATGCGCGATTCCACGCCGCCATCCGAACCATACGGCCCGGTGCGCTGGACCTTGGTGCAAGTATAGGGAGCGACCACCGGGCGGCCCAGCGCCGTGGCCAGGTGCAGCGGGCCCGTATCGTTGGCCAGCATCGCGTCCGCGGTGGCCAGGACGGCGGTCAATTGGGGCAAGGAAGTTTGGCCGGTCAGATCGACGCTATGGCCATGCAGGCGGCGCGCCACCAGCCGGGCGGTGGAGGTTTCATCCCGCCCGCCGACGAAGACCGCCGTGCCGCCGAAGCGCTCCTGAGCTTTGCGCAGCAGCGTGGCGAAGTGTTCCGCTGGCCAGCGCTTGGTCATCCAGCGCGCCCCGACCCCAACCATCAGCCAGGGACGCGGATTGCCGGCGAGCATTTCGTGCGCCCACTGGTCGCTCGTTTCCGAGCGCGGCAAGCGGAATTCCTTGGGCTGAGCGCCGCCGCCCAGGGCTTCGATGGCCAGCCAGTATCGATCGACGGCATGCAGCTTTTCCGGGTCCGGGACCGAAATCAGGTCGGTGTAGAACCAGGTCGCGCCTTCGCGGGCTGACTGCAATCCGACGCGCCGCGCGGCCCCGGTGGCCACGGTCATCAGGCCGCTGCGGAACAGGCCCTGGAGGTCGATCACCAGGTCGAACTTCTGCCGGCGCAGTTGCCGGAAGAACTGGCCGTAGCCCAGCGCGGCTTCGAGCCATTCTTTCTGCGGCGCGTGCCGGTCGAACGGCAGCACCTGGTCGAGGTCCGGGTGCCCGCGCAGCAGGTCCGCGTAGTTGCGATTGACGACCCAGGTCAGATGCGCCTGGGGATAACGGCGGCGCAGCGCGCCCAGGACGGGCAGCGTGTGGATCACGTCGCCCAGCGCGCTGGGCTTGATGAGGGCGATGCGCCGGGGTCGATATTCGTTCAAGGGCACGGGCTTCTTGCCGGCCATGCGGTGACTCCTTTCACAAACGCGGTCACGCTTCCCGAATGCGGAACGTGAACCCGAAAACCAGCAGCAGCAGGCATGCCCCGAGCAAGTAGGGCAGCATGTGCGTTGAAGTGGCGTAGTACAGCGAGGTGCCGACCGGCGGCCCGAGAATGCGTGCCATGGCGTTGGCCGACTGATTGACGCCGAGGATTTCACCCTGGCGCGTCGGGTCGCCGCGGCGCGAAATCAGGGCCTGCACGGACGGCGTCATGAAGGCGAAGCCGGTGACGGCCACCGCCAGCACGCCCAGCAAGGCGAGCAGCAGCGAGGAAAACGAGGCAGCATCCGCCTGTTCGCTCATCCCGGTCAGCCAGCCGATGCCGGCCAGGCCCACGACCATGAGCAGCGCGCCGCAGAGCATGAAGCGCGTTTCGCCCCACTTCGCCGCGAGTCGCCGGTACAGCAGACCCTGGGCCAACGCCAGGACCAGGCCGACGTAGGTGAACACCAGAAAGCTCCGCTGCTCGTCCAGTTTCAGGCCGGGCGTATCGAGGAGCAGCACGAGCGTCGGCTCGAACATGGCGAAGGAAAAGGTCGCCATGAAGTACATGAGGATCAGCAGTCCCAGGGTAGGCGTATCAAGCACGATCCGGAGGCCCTGCCAGTCGAGCCAGCGGCGATGGGTCGCTTCCGAACCGGGACGCAGCGTCTCCGGCAAGATGGCGACGCCCAGCAGGAATGCCAGCAACGATAGACCAGCCGCCATGAAGCCTGGCCCCGCCAGGTTGCCATCGGTCAGCGCCAGCCCCAGATAACCAATCAGCGGGCCGAAGGTGAAACCGATGCCAAAGGCCGCGCCGATCAGCGCCATGCCGCGCGACCGGCGCTCGGGCGTCGTGCTGTCGGCGATGACCGCCTGCGCGGTGCCGATGGTAGCACCGGAGATGCCCGCGCCAATGCGGGCCACGAACAGCAGGATCAGACCCAACTGCGCGTCGCCCTGCAACCCGATCATGCAGCCGACGCCCAGCAGGATGTAGAACAGGACGGAAGTGCCCAGGCCCAGGAGCAGGATCGGCCGGCGGCCGATGCGATCCGAAATCCGGCCGTAAATGGGCGCGAAGATGAACTGCATCGCCGAGAACGACGCCATCAGCGAACCGATCACCGGCCCGGCCCACGGTGACGCTTCGCCGCCGGGCAGGAAATGTTTGGCGATGCGCGGCAGCAGCGGCATGACGATGCCGAAGCCGAGCAGATCGATGAAGACCACCAGGAAAACGATCAGCAGCGCGGAACGGTGCGCGCGGTCTGGCGGTTCCGGTGGGACTTCGTCAGGAGGGGAAACGTCGGCGGCTGCCATCAGTGCGTTCTCGGAAGGTGTAGGGGCCGGTTCATTCTATTTTGCCGTTGACCGCCGAACAGCGGTCGGCGAAGGTTAGCGCATGGAAACCACCGCGAAGCCCGCCTATCTCATCGTCGATACCGAGACCATTCCCGACGGCCGTCTGCTCAGCATGGTGAAATACCCGAAGGACGAGTTGTCGCCGGAGGCGGCGATCCAGCGCGCCCAGGAGGAAGCTCGCGCGCGCTCGCGCGAAGGCTCCGACTTCCTGTCCGTCAGCTATCATGTGCCCGTCGCTGTCTGCGTGATCCGCGTTGGCGCGGACCTGGCCTTGCAGCGCATCACCTGCCTGGACGCGCCGCAGTACCGGCCGCGCATCATCGTCCGGCAATTCTGGGAAGGGCTGGCGCGCGTCGTCGGCTCGACCATCGTCTCCTTCAACGGCCGCGGTTTCGACATCCCCATGCTCGAACTGGCCGCGTTCCGCTACGGCGTCAGCTGTGGGCGGGACTACTTCCAGACCACCCGCAACCGTTACCGCGACGGCCATTTTGATATTCTCGCGTTCCTGAACAACTACGGGGCATGTCATCACAGCGGCGGCCTGAACCTGCTGGCGAAGATCCTGGGCAAGCCGGGCAAGATGGAGGTCGCCGGCGACCGCGTCTATCCGCTTTACCAGGCCGGCAAGCTTCAGGAAATCAACGACTACTGCATCCACGACACGCTCGATACTTACTTTGCCTTCGTCCGCTGTCGGGTGATGCTGGGCGAGATCACGCTGGAGCAGGAAAAGGAAATCGTTCAGGACGCGAAGACGTTTCTCATCAACCGCGTGACGGAACTACCCGCGTTGCAAACCTACCTGGCCAACTGGGGCGACTGGAACCCCTGGCTGTGACCTGCGAAGAGCTACTGGACACAGCTTGTAGGGTCCGCTGTGCGGACCATTGAGTCCCGACGGCATCGGGGTTAGTGGTCCGCACAGCGGACCCTACGGGCGTTGAATCCTGTAGTCTGGAACCGCGAGCGGTCAGACCTTCCAGAACTCGCGCAGGCCGCGCGTGAGGAAATACCACAATTCCTGAACCCGTTGCAGGCTGTTGTTCGCTTTTTCGTCGCGCCCCCACGCCTGGCGCCAGAGGTACTGTACGCCTTTGACAGCCAGTTGCAGCGGGGCGTCGAGCGTCACCACCGCCTTGTAAATGAACATTTCCCCGCGCGAACCACCGCTCTTCCGCAAGTAGCGCGCGAAGCCAATGGCCACGTTCGGAGCACTGTAAGCCACGTTCAGCCGCGTGCTGGACCGGCTGTAGTGCATTACGGACACATCGGGCACGTAGTGCAGCGGCTGCCGGGCCGCGACGCGCGTGGACAGATCGAAGTCCTCGCCGCCGAAAGTGTAAGCCTCATCCCAGCCGCCCACGGCACGGAACAGGTCGCGCTGCATGAGCATGGCAGCGCCCATCAGTGTTTCCACGCTGCGTGGAGCCTCCGGACCTTGCAGCACCTCGCGCCGGTAGCGGCGATAGTCGCGGCGCAGCAGGCCGGTCCAGCGCAGCAGCGATGTACGATGCAAGAAGGTGGCCGCCGTCGGTTTCGGCCGGCAGGAAACCTGCGTGCGGCCGTCGGCGTCGCACAGGCGCGGCCCAATGATCCCGGCTTCCGGATGGTCCTCGGCGTAATCGAGCAGCCGGCCCAACGTGCCCGGCGGCACCACGGTGTCGTTGTTCAAGAAGAACAGGTACGGCGCTTGCGCCACCGCAGCGGCCTGGTTGGACGCCGCGCCGAAGCCGCGATTGCAGTCGTTGCGAATCAGTTTCGCTTCGGGATACTCGGCGGCGACCATCGCGGGCGCGCCGTCGCTCGAAGCATTGTCCACCACGATGACTTCCAGCGGCACGCCTTGCGGCCGGCGGAGCAGCGAACGCAGGCAATCGCGCAGCAGTTCCCGACAATTCCAGTTCGCGATGCAGACCGAAACCGCCGGTGCGGTCAGCGCGGCTGGGGCGTGTTCTGGGGCCGGCGCAGACGCGGGCGCGATTTCGGCGAGCGAGTACGGCATACGATCTCCCAGCATTGCTGATCGAGATACGGCGACACCGCGCCCCGACCGCACAGCCACGACGCCAGCCCGAAACGCAGCCGCTTGAACCCGCTCCACGGTTCGTGGGCATGCTGGCGCAGCAAGGCACGATAGCGTTCCAATTGCTCCGCGGTCACGGCGGGGCAGCCTTCGCGGAACGCCACCGCCCAGACATGCAACGGGCGGCCCTTCGGCCCATGCCAGCCGATGATCTTCGTGGGGTAAGGCTCCAGCAGCACTTCCAGGCCGGCGGGCGAGAAGCGCCAGTAATCGTTCGGGTATTCGTGGATGTGGAAGTAGAACGGGCAACTGACCAGCAGCACGCCATCGGCGCAGAGCACGCGATGGATCTCGTCGAAGCCGCGCCAGAAGCGGGCGACGTGCTCGAAGCAGTTCATGGCAATTACAGCGCCCATCGAGGCGTCGGCCTGGGGCAGCGCTTCGACGTTCGCCAGGCAGTCCACGCCGGGACCGGGCCGCAGGTCCACGCCGAGGTAGGGCTTGTCGGGAAACAAGCGGCGCAGGTCGGCGAGGTTCTCCTGGCCCGGCACCTGATACGAGCCGATCTCCAGGATGGGACCGGGCAGGTCGAACGCCTCGCTGGTGGCCCGGGCCACTCCGTGCAGAAAGTGATTCATGGAGCGGCTTCACTCCAGGTTGAAGTTGATGGCGTTCTCCTTGCCTGCCTTCACTTCGCAGAGCAGGCCTGACTGTTCCGGGTCGCGATATTTCACCGGCAAGAGCGAGCGTGGGCCGCTCGGGGGCGTGCCCGGCGGTGGGCTGGCAGTGTCCACGGCGGCGACCGTGACCCGATACCAGCCCGGCGACAGGCCACCGGCGTCGGCCGTTTTCAGGCGATAACTGCCGTCCGGCTGAATCTCGGTGCGCACCGGCAAGCCTGCGCCGCCGCGAATGGTGTCCGGCGTGAAGACGATGGTGCCGTGCGGCAACGGCTGGCCGCGATAGCTGACCTTGCCCGTCGCCGCCGCGGGCAGTTCCGCAGCGCCGCCGCAACCGGAGAAGGCAAGCAGGAAGGGCGCCAGCGCAAGCAGGGCGGTCCGGCAACTCGGCCGCGGGGGGGCGTGCCAGTAGGTAGCTTGGTCACTCGCGCGGGGCATGGTGGAGACGTCCGTCCTCCTTGACGGCCAAAACTCGCCAGATGATAGCATCCGCGCCGTTCTGGGCCAAGCCCGACCCCCGCCGCGCCAGGCGCGGCCAGCCCGTTCCTGTTCGGCTTGACCTCGCGCGGCCGGACGATTACAAACCGCTTCTCCCTCTGCGGGAACGGAACGAGTTTGCCCACGATTGCCGGACAGCCTTGCTCGCGGGACCGAGGCGCCGGGGTCGGCAAAACAGGAAGAGGAGAAGGGAACCGTGAAGAGGATTGTCATCACTTTGGCGGGCGTGGCGACCCTGGCGGCCATTCTGAGCAGCCATCTGTCGGCCCAGACCCCCGCTCCCCCGGCGCATCCGCAGGCCCAGCCCGTGGCCCAGCCGCGGCCGTTGCAGACGCGCATCGGCCTGATGAACATGGTCCACGTGCTCAAGCACTACAAGAAGTTCCAGACCATCGAGGAAACCGTCAAAAAGCGCGCCGGCGAGTTGCAGAAGTCGCTGGAGCCGTTCCAGACCGAGTTGCTCCAGTTGCGGACACGCTACCAGGACCCCAAGACGCCGCCCGAAGAGCGTGAAAAGATCGAGTACCGCATGAAGCAGCTCCAGCTCGATGCCCAGCAGAAGGAAGAGGAAGCCAAGAAGGAGCTGGTGAAGATCAACGGCGACGCCGCCAAGATGATCTACAAGGAAGTCGAGGACGCGGTCGCTTCCTACGCCCGCTCGAACAGCCTGGAATTGGTGTTGTTCTACAACGACGCGATCACCGCCGAGGACTATTACCACCCGGCCAACATCCAGCGGAAGCTGACGACGCCGGCCGCGATGATGCCGATGTTCGTCACGCCCGGCATGGACATCAGCAACAGCATCGTGGCCACGCTGAACGCCCGCGTAGCGCCGACCGCCGCCGCTCCGGTAGCGCCGCCCGCCGGCGCTCCCCGTCCGCAGTAAGGACAGTCCGAGTGCTCAGGCCCGGCCAGGACGGCCGGGCCTGAACTCGCCCTTCAGGCCGCCGCGGCATGGTGGCCAGTCTTACGACCAGGGAAGGTCATTGCCGTGAAAACCGTTAAACTGCGCAATCAGCGGACCCTCGCTCGACCGGCGGAAGCCGTGGGCGTGGGCTTTCTGACCAGTGCCCTGGTCCGCATCCGGTTCCTGCCGGCCGCGCCGGACACCGGCGTCGTCTTCGTCCGCACCGATCTCAAGCCGGCGGTGCGTATTCCCGCCACGCTGGATTACGTCACCGGCACCGAGCGCCGGACCACGCTGGGCGAAGCGCCTGCCCAGGTCGAATTGGTCGAGCATGCCCTGGCCGCGCTCGCCGGTTTGCGCATCGACAACTGCATCGTCGAATTGAACGCCCCCGAACCGCCCGGACTCGATGGCTCAGCGCTCGCGTTCGTCGAGGCGCTGCGCAAGGCGGGCACCATCCTGCAAGCCGCC
>JAEUIF010001391.1 GCA_016795185.1 Planctomycetia bacterium
GTCGTCCGCCGCTCGCCTACGTCGTCCGCCGCTCGCCTACGTCGTCCGCCGCTCGCCTACGTCGTCCGCCGCTCGCCTACGTCGTCCGCCGTTCACCTTGCATTGTCCACCCGCTCAAGGGTTTTTGCTTCCGTCTCTCCCGTGAACCCTTATGATGATGTCCGAGGAGGGTCCATCAGCCATGCCTCGCAACCTACTCGTCCTCGCCTGTACCGTTTTGCTGGCCGTCGCCGGGCAACCGGGCCGCGGCCAGGACGAAAACCCGACGTTCGCCGGCAGGAAAGCCTCCGAATGGCTCGACCTGCTGGAGAAGGGTGAAACGCCGAAGCACCGGCGCGCCGCCGCGATCGCGCTGGGCGCCATCGGGCCGAAGGTGCGCGGCGTCGTGCCCGCCCTGGCGGCCGTCATGCGCAAGGACAAGGACGACGACGTGCGCCGCGCCGCTGCGCAGACGCTGCGCGACATGGGACCGGAAGCCGTCGGCGCGCTGGAACTGTTGGCCGACGCCCTCCGGGAAGATAAGGACGGTGGAGTGCGCATGACTGCCGCCGTGGCCCTCGGCCGGATGGCCAAGGAAACCAAGGCACCGATTGCCGTCTTGACCAACGCGCTGCAAGACAAGCATGCCGGCACCCGTTCCGCCGCCGCCGAAGCACTGGCGCAGTTCGGCCGAGACGCCGACACCGCCACTTCCGAACTGCTGGTGCTGGTGGGCAAGGACGAGGACCGCTTCACCCGTTGCTTCGCCGCCATTGCCATCGGTCGGGTGAACGCCGATCCGGAAATCGCCGTGCCGGTGCTGGCCAAGGCGCTGACCGACGATAGCGCCAAGGAAGTCCGCGAGGTGGCCGCCGACGTGCTCGGCCAGTACGGGCCGAAAGCGTCCGGCGCGGCCGAAGCGCTGACCAAGGCGCTGAAGGACAAGGAACCGGGCGTGCGCCGCCGGGCCATTGTCACGCTGGGCAAGATCGGCCCCCAGGCCCGGCAAGCGGTGCCGACGCTGCGCGAGGTCGTCAAGGGCGACACGGATAAGCAACTGGTCACCTACGCCATTCGCACCCTGGGCGCGCTCGGCAAGGAAGCCAAGGACGCAGTGCCGGAGCTAGTCGCCAAGTGCGCCGTGCAAATTTCGCTCGAAGTGCGCCTGGCAGCCATCGAGGAACTGGGGCACATTGGCCCCGACGCCAAGGAAGCGATTCCCACGCTGACGATTGCGTCCAAGGATGGCCGGGCCGACGTGCGCGAGGCCGCCGCCGAAGCGTTGAAGCGCATTCAGGGCGCGCCCTGAGTTTACTCGTAGGTCAGGCTTTCTAGCCTGACAGCAGCGTCCGCGATGTGCCGCTGACCAGCGGCGCTTCCATCAGGCTGGAAACCCTGACCTACAAGAATAGACCGTTTGGCTCCGCCACTTCGCCAGCCGGGCAACTGGCGGACCCAGAACATCCCGACCCCGAGGCTCGACATCATGAGAACGGTTCATCGCTGGCTCCTCCTGGCCCTGTTCGGTTCCCTGCTGGTGAACGGCTGCGCTCGGCCCAAGCCCCGACCGGTGGCCCGGCCGGCGACCAGTGCCGCAGTCGTGCAGAAACCGCCGGTCGCTCCCGAACCCGAACCCAACGAAGAAGCGATGATCCAGGGCAACCTGGCCAAGCTCTCCAAGGAAGACCGCGACCTGGCCAGCTCGCAGCGCTTCTGTGCCGTCGAGCACGAAAGCCGGCTCGGCAGTCACGGCGTACCCGTCAAGATCATGGTGAAGAATCAGCCGGTGTTCCTCTGCTGCGCGCCCTGCGAAAAGGCGGCCCGCAAGGACGAGGAAAAGACGCTGGCGGCCGTCGCGGAACTCAAGGAAAACACCGCGGACGCCCTGCGAGAAGAAGGCATCCAGGCCAATCTGGCCAAGCTCTCGAAGGAAGACCGCGAAGCCGTCGGTGAGCAGGGCTTCTGCCCCGTCGAACGCACGCATCGGCTGGGCGAGGTCGGTCCGCCCGTGAAGATCAAGCTGAAGGACCAGGTGGTTTATCTGTGCTGCGAGGATTGTCGGGACGATGCAGAGAAAAACCCCGACAAGACCCTGGCGGCCAAGGAAGAAGCCGAGATCAAGACGGCCATCCTGAAGCTGCCGCCGGACGACCGCAAGGCCGCCGAGGCCCAGCGCTGGTGCGCCCTGTCGCCGGACGCTCGCCTGGGTTCGATGGGCATGCCGGGCAAGACGGTCATCAAGGGCCAGCCGGTCTTCGTCTGCTGCGACGGCTGCATCAAGGCGCTGTTGAAAGAGCCCGAAAAGACGCTAGCGACGGTGGAAGAATTGAAACGCAAGGCGGCCAAGATCAAGCCGAAGGACTGATGTAATCCGTCGCGAAAGTAGCCCGCCGCTGAGCGGCGGGCTACTTTGCGCGAATTCTTCAAATGATCCCATGCAGCGGCCCGCCGCGCACCGCCAGCGATTCCACGCGCTTGCTCGCCGCCGGGTCTTCCACCAGCGGCGGCGCGTGGTGCGGCTTCAACCTCGCGTCGATCACCAGCGACCCCTCGCAGCCCCAGTGCTTCTGTCGGGTAAACGCGCCGATGCCCTGAATGTCCGCCGCCGGGTTCGAGCGCGTGAAGGTCGTCCAGATGAAGTTGTTCAGCGCTTCCGCGACGAACTCGCTGTCGTCCACCAGCACGATCAGCGGGAAGCGGTTGATCGGGTCCGATGGGCGGAACGCTTCGGCGAAGCGTTCGGCGGTGGGGTCGCGTGCTAAGCCGCAAGCGGGCGACTGAATAGCTAGAATTCCCGGCAGACAAACGCGCGGCTCGCTGAAACCCTCTGGCAACCTCAACTCGGATGGTACTTCGTTCGACAGTTCGCGACGACGCGGCCCCGCTGCCGCGATCACCAGCTTTGACCCTTCGTTCAGGCCGGTTCCCGAATAGTCCAGCGTGTCGATGGTCGTGCAGGTCTGGAAGTGCAGATCGGTGCGCCAGTCCACGCGCTCCAGCAGGTGCCGCAGGAACGCCCGAATGTCGTGAATATCGAGCTTCGGGTCGTCTTCCCGCGCCACGATCAGCAGGTACTTCGCCAGCGAGAGTTGCCCTTGGCCGAGGATGGCGTTCGCGCAGGTCAGCAATTCCTGCGGCTTGCGGCGCTCGGCGTAGGGGACATAGCGCTCGCTGCCGATGGCCAGTAGCAAGGGATGCACCCCGGCGGCATCGACGGCGTGGACCGCATGCACGCCATGTACCACCGTGGGTATGATCGGCCCGGTGATCTCGTGAATGATTTCGCCGAACGATGTATCCTCCTGCGGCGGCCGGCCGACCACGGTGAACGGCCAGACCGCGTCACGGCGATGATAGACTTTCTCCACGTTCAGCACCGGAAACGGATGGGCCAGGCTATAGTAGCCGAGGTGGTCGCCGAACGGGCCTTCGGGCAACAGCTTATCCGGATCGACGGTGCCGACGATACAGAAATCCGCATCCGCGTTGAGGGCGGCGCGCGGTTCGTCGGCGATCAGGCGTACGCGCCGACCGCCCAGCGCCCCGGCGAAGGCCAGTTCGGGCAGGCTTTCCGGCAACGGCATCACGGCGGACAGGGTCATGGCCGGCGGACCGCCGACCCAGACAGCCACGCGCAATGGTACTCCGTGCTGCCGGGCCTGCGCGTGATGCACGCCGATGCCGCGATGAATCTGGTAGTGCATGCCGATCTGCTGGTTCGGCCGGTACTGCCCGCCGGACAGCTGGATGCGGTACATGCCGAGGTTGGAGTAGCGCCAGCCGGGCCGCCCGGCGTCCTCGGTGTAGACCTGGGGCAAGGTGATGAACGCCCCGCCGTCCCTGGGCCACGACACCAGTTGCGGCAACTGGTCGATGGTAGTTTTTCCCGCCAATACCGGCCCGTCCTTCACGAACTTCGGCCGCATCGACCAGAGCGTCCTGGGCACGTCGCGGAAGCGCAGCGGGTTCTTCCAGAACTCGTTCGGGTCGATCTTCAGTTCGACGAGGTGCCGGACCGTCGCGAGCGTGCGGCGAAAGATGAAGCGGGTGCGGTCGAGCGTGCCAAACAGGTTGCTGGCCATCGGAAACCGGCAGCCCTTGACGCGCTCGAAGAGCAGCGCCGGGCCGCCCGCCTGGTAGACGCGCCGCTGTATCTCGGCCGCTTCGAGATACGGATCGATCTCGCTCTCGATGCGGACGAGGTGCTTATGGCGTTCGAGGTCCACCAGGCATTCGCGAAGGCTGCGGTAGGACATGATTGCCCGCGTGCGGGGTTGGCAGGGAACAGCCGCTTCAGCGGCCCGTTAAACGATCCAGTTCTTGCAGAACGAGGTCCAGTGCAGCGCTATCAAGCACACCCAGCAACATCAAGAAATCGCGTCGGTCCAGCGCTACCAGTTGGAAAACCAGTGCCACCGATGGAACGGTCAGTCCGTTGGTGCCATCGGGTTGCACCAACACGGTGCCCGGAAAGCGACGGGCCGCTCGAACCTGGCCAGTGAAGGGGACCGTCAGGATAGTGGTCAACGACGCGCCATACTGCTCGGCCTGGACGATGACCGCGGGCCGATCTCCTGCCTGGGCATGGCCCGAACGAAACGGAAGGCGCACGCGCCAAACCTCACCTCGGTTCATCGGCGTCGCTCTCTTCCAGCATTCGTTCGACCGTTTCGAGCGAATTGGCGGCGGCCAGGCGCCAGGCATCCAGTTCTTCCTGCAACGCTTGCTCTTCTTCGGTAGGCTCGCAAACGAGGATTTTGACCGCCGCTCCCGTAGGCAGTGGCGTGGCAGGAACAACGAGTCCGTCTTGATTGACGACTCCGGCAATAGCGTCTGGCATTTGTGCAACCCTCCTCGACCATCCTTATTGTAATCGAGCCTGACGGCGCTGCCAGGGAACTGCAACAGTCACAGCCGAGCGAAACGCAAAAACCGGAGCAGTAGTCCCGCGGGACTGCCGCTCCGGTTCTGGCAGAGGGCGGTTTCAGACTCGCTCAGGCCAGCGAGCGGTAGTGCCCGCGCACCTCGGTGCCGTCGGCCTTGCGATAGCCGCCGACCCAGACGCGCTGGCGGCTGCCGGCCGCCGGTTTTTCGTTGCTGTCCGAGTGCGAATACTTGTTGAAGTGCGCACGCTGCTTCCCAGCACGATGCACGCTGGCGCGCTCCATCTTCCACGCTTTACCCTTCTTGTTCGCCATCATTCGCTCCTTTTATAACTGGTCATACGGTAGGTCGAACAGCTTCCGGGCCTGATTGACGTCGCCGGTGCGATAACCTTCCATGAACCAGCGCATGCGTTGCTTGGACGTCCCGTGCGTGAAGGAGTCCGGCACCACGTAGCCCCGGCCCTTCTTCTGCAAGCGGTCGTCGCCGATCTCGAAGGCGGCGTTCAGGGCGGATTCGATGTCGCCCTGTTCGAGGAACTGGAACTTGCGCTGCCCGTGATGCGCCCAGACGCCCGCCAGGAAATCGGCTTGCAGTTCCAGACGCACGGACATGCGGTTCGCTTCCAGCCTACTGCCGCTCCGCCGCGCGTTGTCCACGAGCTTGGAGTAGCCCAGCAGTCGTTGCACGTGATGCCCGACTTCATGGGCGATGACGTAGGCACGGGCGAACTCGCCGGGCGCGTTGAGCTTCCGCTGCATATCGCGATAGAACGAAAGGTCGATGTAGACGCGCGCATCGCCGGGGCAATAGAACGGCCCGACCGCCGAGTCCGCTGAGCCACAAGCGGAATCGACCTGGCCGCTGAACAGCACCAGCACCGGCTTCTCGTAGCGCCGGCCCAGCTTCTGAAACTGCTCGTCCCAGACGACTTCGGTATCGCGGAAGATGACTTTCGAGAAGGAAGCCAGCCGTTCCTCAGCGGGATCGACGGGCCGGTTGACCTGGCCCTGGGGTTGCCCGGGGTCCAGCTGGACAAGCATTTGCGGATCGACGCCGAAGAGCAGTCCGAGAATGACAAGCACCACGCTGCCCAGTCCGCCGACCGCCAGGCCGGCCTTGCCCAGACTGCGACGGTCCTCGACGTTTCCGCTTTCCGCACGGCCTTCCCAGCGCATGACCTGGACTCCCCGAAAGCTCCGGTTACTCCCGACGCCTACGGGCAGTGATGCAAGAATGATGCCAGGCGCGCCACGCCGGCAGATCGGTCTTGCTGGGTTCGCGGCAATGACTAGAATAATGCTCAGCGCGGTCGCGGAGCGACCGCAACGCCGCCTTAGCTCAGCGGTAGAGCACAGCTTTCGTAAAGCTGGGGTCCAGGGTTCAAATCCCTGAGGCGGCTTTCCCTTCCCCACTTCAAATCGCCACGCGCTTGGTCTTGTCCTTCAAACCACCAAACACCAGGTCCACCAGGCGGTAATACACGGTATCGGCCGCGCCGTCGTCCGTGACGTTGCCGGCGTGCAACAGCGGAGCCACGTCTTCGTCGGCTGTTAGCCGGCGCATCACTTCACCGAGTGCCGCCAGGTCGCCGTCGATCGCGGTGGTGCCGCTCGCCAGGATGCTACGCTTGGCGGGCACGGCGCGGTTGTTCGTGCCGTTGGCCCAGAGTTTGTCCGCGCCGGCGCCGCCGACGAGCACGTTATGCCCCGCGCCGCCGAGCAGGGTGTCGTTGCCCAGCCCACCGAGCAGGATGTCATTGCCGGCCCCGCCGATGAGAACGTCATTACCCGGCCCACCGTCGATGATGGCGTCGAACGTGACGTTGCGCGCGATCTCAATGCGGTCATTGCCGGCCAGTCCGAAGATGATGATGTGCCCCGTGGGAGCGAAGCGGCCCCGGTTGACGCCGTTGACGAACACCGCTACCTGCGTGGCGTTGACCCGCGTGACCAGGATGCGGTCGGCACGATCCGTGCCCGTCACGTACAGCGCCGTGCGCGTGGGGTCAAACGGATCGGTCCCCAGGCCGAAGTTGCCGACGGTGACGACGTGCGTCGTCACCGTGCTGACGCCGGCATCCTGATCCGTGGCGGTAACGCGGATGGTGAAGGTGCCGGCGCTGGCGAAGACGTGGGACACGTCCAGATTCCCAGGGCCGGTCGCCGTCTGGTCGAACGTGCCGTCGCCGTCCCAGTCGATGTGGTAGGTGAAAGTCTGGTTCTCGGGTATGTCCAGGGCCGTGAGCTGGAAGTGCAGGGCTTGATTGCGGACACCCGTGCTCGGGCCGCTCATACCGGCGACGGGTGGGGCATTGGTCACTTCGAGACGGAAGTCCTGCACGGCATCGGCGCCGACGCCGTTGCTGGCGATGAACTGCACGAAGTAGACGCCGCTGCTGCCCGGGTCCGGAGTACCGGTCAGGGTGCCGGTGCCGTCGCCGTGGTCGGTGAAGGTCAGACCGCTTGGCAGCGTGCCCTGCAAGGCGATGCTGGCCGTGGGGGAACCGCTGACCGCGATGGCCAACGAACTCGCTGTGCCGACCGCGACCGTGCCCGCGTCGGCGCTGGTGAAAGCAGGCGGTTGATAGACGGTGAGGACGTAGGCTTGCTCAGCGGTGAACGGCCCGGTGCCGTCGCTGGAGTCCGTCGCGGTGACGGTGAAGTCGAAGACGCCGCCGACCGTCGCGACTCCCGTCAGCTGCCCGCCGGTCGTCAGGTTCAATCCATCGGGCAACGTGCCCGCCGTGACGGTGAACGAGTACGGCGTGGTGCCGCCGCTGGCTGCCAGCGCGTGGCTGTAGGCGATGCCGGTGGTCGCATCGGGCACACCCGGAACCAGCGCGATGCTCGGCGGCAGCACGGTCAGCGCGTACGCCTGGCCGCCGGAATACGGACCCGTCCCACCGCTGGAATCCGTGGCCGTGACTGTGAAATTGAAGACGCCGCCTGCCGTGGCGGTGCCGCTCAACATGCCAGCGGTGGACAGCGTCAATCCGCTTGGCAAGTTGCCTGCCGTAACGGCGAAGGTGTACGGCCCGGTACCGCCGGTCGCGCCGAAGGTGTGGCCGCCATAGGCGACGCCAACCGTGGCATCCGCGAGCGCCGCCGGGGTCGGTGTGATGCTTGGCGGCAGCACGGTCAGCGCGTACGCCTGGCCGCCGGAGTATGGCCCAGTGCCGCCGCTGGAGTCTGTCGCGGTCACGGTGAAAGCGAACGTACCGCCTGCGGTCGCCGTGCCGCTGAGCACCCCCGCCGTGGACAGATTCAAGCCGCTCGGCAGGCTGCCGGCCGTAATCGCGAACGTATACGGCCCGGTGCCGCCGGTCGCGCTGACGGACTGACTGTAGGCGACGCCTACCGTGGCGCTCGCCAGGGTCGTAGGCGTCGGCGCGATGGTCGGGGCCTGGACCGTGAGAGAATACGCCTGACTGCCCGTATATGGTCCCGCCCCGCCGCTGGAGTCCGTCGCCGTGATGGTGAAACTGAAAACGCCGCCTGCGGTTGCGGTGCCGCTCAGCAAACCCGCCGTCGACAGGCTCAGGCCCGCCGGCAGCGCGCCGGCGGTGAGCGCGAAGGTGTACGGCCCGGTGCCGCCCGTCGCGCCGAGCGACTGATTGTAGGCGATGCCAACCGTGGCCGCCGACAGCGCGCCAGGCGTCACGGTCACGGGAGCCAGGTTGGCCAGCGTGAAGTCCACCGAGGCAGCGCCTGCCGTCGAGGCCGTGATGGTGTAAGGCCCACCCGTCGTGGCGTTGGCTTGCGCGGCGAGCGTCGCCGTGCCATCGGCGGCGATGCTGGCGGTCTGCATGGCCGGCGACGTGCTCGCGCCACTGGTGGGGCCAGCAAAGGTCACCACGCCGCCCGTCACGGTTTCGCCGAAAGCGCTGCTGACCTGGACGCGCAGCGGGAGCGCGAAACCAGTGCCGACCAGCGTGCTCTGGCCGGTGCCACCCGTCACCGTCAGGGTGAAGCCGCGCGATTCATACGCGCCGATATCCACGGTTCCCTGTTGCGGGCGGGCGATGCCGCGGGCGTCGGTGGCGGGCGCGCCGGTGTTGTCGCCGGCGTCGAGGGCCGCGCTGCCCGCGAGCAGGGCGTGCGTCTGTACCCGGCCGCCGTTGTCTTGCAGCGCGCCCAACAGGGGATTGGTGTTGAGCAGGTCGCCCGGCTCGGTCAGCAGGCCCGCGCCGCCATCGCTGCTCAGGTTGTGGCCCAGCGAGGTCACCGTGCCGCCACCGACGTTGCGCAGGTTGGGCGCGCCGCTGTTCGCGAGGATGGTGTTGTGCAGCACCAGCGTCGGCGCTGACGTGTTGAAGTAGTTGATGATCCCGCCCGTGCGCAGACTCCCGGCAGCGGAGGTGTTGTTGACCACCGTGCAGTGGATGAGCGTCAGCGTGGTGGCCTGGCCGAAGCCGACGTTGCTGATGGCTCCCGCCCCCAGGCCATTGACCGTGTTGCCGCTCACGGTGCAGTTGACCAGCGTCATGCTGCCATTCTGATTCTCGATGGCGCTGCTTTCGGTGCCGCTGGTGTTGCCGGTGAACGTGCAGCCGGTGAGCAGCAGCGTGCCGCCGTTGGGGCTGGCCAAGCCGCCGCCGAAGTTGCTGGAGGTATTGCCGGCGAAGGTGCAAGCTGTCGCCGTGATGTTGCCGCCGGAGTTGAGGATGCCGCCGCCGCCGACGAAACCCGTGCCGGTTGCACGATTGTCCAGCACCGCCACGGCGGTCAACGTCAGGTCGCCCCGATTGAGGATGCCCGCGCCGCCCGCATTCGCTGCCGTGATCAGACCATTCCGGACGATCAGATCGGTCAGCACTGCCGGGACGCCGCTGGCCACGCTGAAGAGGCGAAACGCACCGGCGCTCGCGTCGCGCGCCACGGTGATCGGCGCGGCCGACGTACCGCTGATGCGGACGCCGCGGTTGAGTGCCAGTTCGCCGCTGGTCAGCGTCACGGTGGCGCCGCCCATTGCCGCCGTGTCGAAGAAGATGACGCCGAAGCCAAAGGCATTGTTGGCCGCCACTGCGGCGCGCAGCGAACCGGCCCCGCTGTCGGCGCTGGTGGTGACGACATAGGATTGGACCTCGAACGCACCGATGTCGCTGCGGGCGGAGCCGTCGTGATTGCCGTCGGCGAGGCGTTGCTGGCCGCGGGCGTCGGTGGCGGGCGCGCCGGTGTTGTCGCCGGCGTCGAGGGCCGCGCTGCCCGCGAGCAGGGCGTGCGTCTGTACCCGGCCGCCGTTGTTTTGCAGCGCGCCCAGCAGCGCCGGCGTGCTGCGCAGGTCGCCGGTCTGATTCAGGTTGCCGCTGGCGTCGTCGCTGAGGTTGTGGCCGAGCGACACCAGCGTGCCGCCGAAGATGTTGCTGAAGTTGCCGCCGCTGTTGCCCGCCGCCAGGGTATTGCGATAGCTGATGGTGGCTGAACCGGCGTTGACGTAGGTGGCGACGCCGCCGGCCCGGTTGGTCGGCGCGGTATTGTTGGCCACGGTGCAGTTCTGCATCAGCAGGGTGGCGGTCGCACCGGCCTTATTGGCCCCGCAGAGTACGCCGCCGCCCGCCGTGGTCGCCGTGTTGCCGCTGATGGTGCAGTTGGTCAGGATGGCGTCCACGTCGAAGTCGAAGGCTTGCAGCATGATGCCGCCGCCCTGGGGGGCGGAGTTGCCGACAATGGTGCTGTTGGAGACGCGCAGCACGCCGCCATTGATTTGCAGAATGCCGCCGCCGCCCAGCACGGCGGTGTTGTTGGAGATGGTGCAGGTATCGACGATCAGCGTGCCGCTGTTGCCCAGGCCGCCGCCGCCGTTGCCGGTCCCATGATTGCCGGTGATGGTTGAGTTGGTCAGGGTCAGATGGCCCCGGTTCTGGATGCCGCCGCCGTCGCCGCCGTGGCCGCCGGTCACCGTCAGGCCGTCGATGGCCGCCGTCACGCCGCTGTTGACGACGAAGATGCGAAAGGTGCCATTGCCGGCTACCGTGATACCGTTGCTCAGCGCTGAAGCGTCGATGGTTAGATTTTGGCTGACAGTCAGCGTACCGCTGGTCAGGCTGATCGTGCCGCCGTTGAGCCCGGTCGCGAAGTCGATGGTATCGCCGGCGCTGGCCGCCGCCAGCTGGGCGCGCAGGCTGCCCGCGCCGCTGTCGCCGGTGTTCACCACCGTCAGCGTCGCCGGCGCGAGCCGGTCTTCCAGTTGTTCCAGTTCCAGCCGCACGCGCCGGCGCGCGGCTTCCCGCCGCGCGGGCTGTCCGACGGACGCGAATTCGCGGCACCACCGATTTTTCCAGGAGGAGCGAAGCCAGGAAGTCAGCATGGTAGGCCCTTTCGGTTGGTGTCGCACGGGGCAGCGCCTGGTCAATCAGGAATGTCCGCCGTGTAACACGATCCGCACGCGCCCGCTGGCTGCGTCACTGCCATTTTCGGAAGTTATTTCGATGTAATGCTTTGCGTTGGAGAAGCGAATGAGTGTCGCGGACGGGCGTTCCTTTGGGGGCGGAGCCGATGCGCGAGTACCGGAGGAGAACTTCGTGGGAAATTATCATTCAGCAAACCGTGCCGGTCCTGCCGATTATTCCAGTCGTAACGACCCGCCAGCGGCTCCGAGGCCGCGTTCCCGCCAGGACCGATGCCATGCGCTTCAAACTGCCAGGATTGCTCGCGTATTGCCTGCTTCTCCTGCTCGCCGTGGGTAACACGGGTTGCCTGTCCTGCCAGCCGGCGGCCCGTGCCATCGGCCATGACGTGCCGCGCGAGCTGGACAAGATGTCGCTGCCGTCTTACGTGATCGAGCCGCCCGACATCCTGCTGATCGACGCCATCCGCGTGGTGCCGTTGCCGCCCTACAAGATCGAGCCGCTGGATTCCGTGATGATCCAGGCGACCAACACGCTGCCCAACGAACCGATCATCGGCGCCTACGGTGTGGAACCGGACGGCGTGGTCAACCTGGGAGCTTCCTACGGCTCGGTGCGCCTGTCCGGCCTGACCACCGAGCAGGCCCGCGAGGCGGTCGAAAAGCAGTTGAAGCTCGTGCTCAAGGAACCCAAGGTGCAGGTAGCGCTGGCGCAGTCGCGCGGCATGCAGCAGGTGCGCGGCGAGCACCTCGTCCGGCCGGACGGCACCGTCGGCCTGGGCGCCTACGGCAGCGTCTTCGTGGCCGGTATGTCGCTGGACGAAGCGAAGGCCGCCATCGAGGCGCACCTGGCGCAGTACCTGCTAAAGCCGGAAATCTCCATCGATGTGTACGCTTACAACAGCAAGGTCTTCTACGTCATCATGGACGGAGCTGGCTACGGACAGCAAGTCTACCGCCTGCCGATCACCGGCAACGAGACGGTGCTGGACGCCATCAGCCAGATCAATGGTCTGTCCGCGGTCAGCTCGAAGAAGAAAATCTGGGTGGCCCGGCCCGCGCCGGACGAGCATGGCCAGCACCACGGGCACGGCAAGCACGGCAAGCACCACGACGAGCGAGTGCTGCCGGTGGACTGGTACGCCATCGCCATGAAGGGCAGCACGGACACCAACTATCAGCTCTTCCCCGGCGACCGCATCTACGTGCAGAGCGATCGGCTGATTGCCTTCGACAACCTGCTGGCCAAGATCTTCTCGCCCATCGAGCGCACCTTCGGCATCGCTCTGCTTGGCCAGCAGACGATCCTGAGCTTCGACCGCAGCCTGCAACGCAACCAGGGCAACAACAATGGTTTCTGATGGGCTGAGCAAGGGCGCGAGCGGCCTAGCCGACTTCAAGCCCGTAGCCGCCCTGTTACGATAAAAGCAGGCCGACCCAGGCCCACGGGCATCCCCCGCCCGTGGGCCAGTCTTCGGGGGCCAATGGAGGATCACCGATCATGAAACGCTACCTGCCCATCCTGCTCCTGACCATCGTCGCCTGGTGCGAAGCCGGGCAATCGGCCAGCGCCCAGTCGCCGGTCAACCCGATTACCCGGCCGACCTTCAGCCCGTACCTCAATCTGCTGCGGCGCGACAACAACCCGGCCATCAACTACTACGGCCTGGTGCGTCCGGAAATCGAGTTCCGCAACTCGATGAACCAGGTGCAGCAACAGCTGAACTCCGTGCAATCCACGCAGATTCAGAACGAGGCCGCCCTCGGCGCGCTGGCCACCGGCCACCGCACGCAGTTCCAGAGCTATGGTCACTACTTCCCCGCGAAGGGCGGTGCCGGCGCTGGCGGCCCGGGCCGTTCCGTGGTGTCACCCACCTATCCAGGCGGCGCGGCCACGCTCGGCGGCGGCACGCGCAACACGACGGGCCGATAAACGGATATCGAACAGGCGAGCGGCGGGGGGGG
>JAEUIF010001393.1 GCA_016795185.1 Planctomycetia bacterium
CACGGCCAGCGGCTGCTTCCCCGAGGGAAAGTCGCCGTTGGCCGTGTGCTGACAGATGCCAGCCCTGAACCTCTTCTCGTCCTGCCTCTGCCCGACCGCTACCTCTTCTCTGCCTTCTCTGCGTTGCCGTACTCCGAAGCCGTTCAGGAGCCGCTGCGGCCCTCAGCGGGCCGAATCACGCGCTCCCCGTGCGCTCCATAGCCGTTGACGAACCCGTTACTGTCCGCACAGCTCAGCGGATCGCCGACTTCGGGCCGACGCGCCATCATGGCCTGGTACAGTTCCGACGTGCCCAGACCTGCTTTCCGGCCCCGATCGATCAATCGTTGATAGTCTGTCCGAGGCATAACGACCTCCCAGGTTCCGTGTTCCGAGATGCGTATCCCAGAGGTTGGGTCATCCCTCTTTACTATCGCACCAAAATTAGGTGCAAGATGAATGCCAATGCCAAAACGAAATAGAATCGGCGTCCACGGAATCGTCGCAATCCGCAAAACAACAATGACTTAAATGATGGAAAATTTCCGCCATCGACCTGGCGGGACAGGCAGACTTTGACGCCGTCACACTGGGCGAACGGCGTAGAAATGCGCTGGGTGTACGGTTTTGAACCACCCGGAGGGTCAGGGGAACAGGGCAAGGCAGGGGCAGTCACCGACCGGCCAGGCGACCCATCGGGGTAACGGCGGCGAGGTCGGCAATGGTTTTGTGAGTTGCCTGCACGACCCCGCTTTCCCAGTCGGCTTGCTCGGGCTTGAACGCGAAGATGATGCCGCGCGAGCTATTCACAATGGCCCCCAGGCCGTCGTCCCGGAAGGCGGGGGCCACGTCGCGGGCCGCGCCGCCCTGCGCGCCGTAGCCGGGCACCAGAAAGATCGCTTCCGGCAGCACCTGGCGGACCTCGGCCAGTTCCGCCGGATGAGTCGCGCCGACGACCGCGCCCACGTCGCCGAAGCCGGACGCCGCCAGGTGTTCGCGGTTCCAGGCCGATACCGCTTCGGCGACGTGCCGATACACGGGCCGCCCGTCGCAAATCAAATCTTGAAACTGCCCCGCGCCGGGATTGCTGGTGCGGACCAGCACGAACAGTCCTCGGCCGGACAGCCGCGCGCTCTGGATGAAGGGCTCGACGGCATCCCGACCGAGATAAGGATTGATGGTCAGGGCGTCGGCATCCCAGACCGGATGCACTGTGCCAGCGATGGCGCTGCCCGCGAACGCGGCGTCGGCGTAGGCGGTCGCCGTGGAAGCGATGTCGTTGCGCTTGGCGTCGAGGATGGTCAGCAGCCCGGCGGCGTGGGCATGACGCAGCACGCGCAGCTGAGCGGTCATGCCCGCCGGCCCGCACATCTCGAAGAAGGCGCTTTGCGGCTTGACGACCGGCACCAGCGGCGCGACCAGGTCGATGATCCGGCAGCTGAACTCCTCGAAAGCGCGGGCCATCGCTTCGAGGCTGTGGTCACCGTGCCGCTGCCGCAACGCCAACGGCAGCGACTCCCAGCGCGGATCGAGCCCGACGCAAACGGCGTTGCCCTTCGCGCGGATGGCGGCGTTCAAACGGTCGGCAAAGTGGTCCATCATGATGCGTTTAGTGCGTTTCGCAGGTGGAATGGAGCACCGGACGCTATGGTCCGCACAGCGGACCCTACAGCATGCCGTAGGGTCCGCTGTGCGGACCACTACAGCCGGTCGTAAAATGCTCAAGTGTTGGGGCAAGGGACAACCTGTTCAATCAGGTGGTTTGGGTGCCATGCCCACGGCTTTGCGTGGGCATGGGAAGCGTGCAAGTGCTCCATGCCCACGCAGAGCCGTGGGCATGGCACCCAGTTCCTTCCCATTGCACAACAGGTCGCTTGAGCCTGCGCTAGCCGCGAGCCGAAGACGAGCGCTGGTCCACCGCGCTCGCCGTCGGCTCGCGGCTAAACCCAAAGAACGCGCCCAGCCCCAGGTAAATAATCGTCCCCAGCGACCGCACTGCTTCGTGCGGATTCACCTTCGACGCCCCGGCGCGGCGGTTCTCGAAGAAGATCGGCGTCTCGCTGATCCGGCAACCGGCCTGCCGGCAGCGCCAGAGCACTTCCTGCTGGAACGAGTAGCCGCGCGAAATGATTGCGTCCAGGTCGGTCTCACGCAGTTTCGACACGCGGTAGCAGCGATACGCCCCGCTGGTGTCGCGGGCAGGAATGCGCATCAGCAGCCGGACGATGGAGCCAACGCCCCAGCTCATGATGCGGCGGCTCAGCGGCCAGTTGGCGGTGCCCCCGCCGGGAATGTAGCGCGAGCCGATCATCACGTCGTTCCGGTTCATGCCCGCGAGGATGGCGGGCAGGAAGCGCGGGTGATGGCTGAAGTCGGCATCCATGTTGAGCAGCAGTTCGTAGTTGTTCTGCATGGCGTAACGCATCCCGGCCAGGATGGCGGTGCCCAGGCCGAGCTTGCCGGCCCGGTGCAGCACCTGGATGCGCGGGTCGGCGGCGGCGCGCTCATCCACCAGATTGCCAGTGCCGTCGGGCGAGTTGTCGTCGATGACCAGCACGTCGGCCCAGGGCACGACGGCATGAATTTCGTCGATCAGCTTGCCGATATTGTCGCGCTCGTTGTAGGTCGCGATCGAAACCAACAACCGGGGTTGATCAGTTCTGGACATGCGATCAGGCACCGACGATTTGATCTGCGGGGTGGTTAGCGTGGCGGTCACAAAAAATCCCTCCAACCGACAGGTTCACGGGGCGCTCCGGCCCGCACTTGCGGGCTTGTAGGTCAGGCTTTCCAGCCTGGCCGAAGCGCCCTCGCTGGGCCGCTTGCCGGAGACGCTGCCGTCAGGCTGGAAAGCCTGACCTACCCGTCGCCAGCACTACCATCTTGCAACCGAGGATACTTTAACTCTATTCTACATCTTGCCTGGGCGATGTAGTTTCGTCTCCGCGACCGCAAGGGCAGCCTGGCGATGACCAGCAACGATGTATCCTGTCCCGAATGTCAGAAGCAAATCAAGGCCAAGCCGGAACTGCAAGGCAAGAAAGTCCGTTGCAAGGGCTGCGGCCATATCTTCGTCATCCCCGCCGCCACGGAGGCGCGGCCCGCCGCCAAGGTCGCCACGACCGAGGACCTCGAGTCCTACGGCCTGGCCGCCGACAAGGACGAGGGCGTGCTGCGCTGCGCCCACTGCGCCAAGGAACTGGAAAGCGCGGACGCGGTCATTTGCCTGCACTGCGGCTACAACATGCGGACGCGGCAGCGCGTGGCCACCGTCAAGGTTGAGGAAATCACGCCCGGCGACCGTCTGATGTGGCTGCTGCCCGGCTTTCTGTGCCTGGTGGGTATCGTGCTGCTGATCGGCTTCGACCTGTTCTATTGCCTGGTGCTGCCGAAAAAGCTGGTCAAAAGCGACTGGGAATTCGTGACTTATGGCGGCATCCGCCTGTGGGTGGTCATCTTCACGATTTTCATCATGATCTTCCTGGGCCGCTTCGCCGTCCGGAGGCTGATTTTCCAACCGACGCCGCCGGAGCAAGAACGTCGCGTGTGAGTGTCTATCTCATTGCTTCTCCCCTCGCCCCTTGCGGGAGAGGGGTTGGGGGTGAGGGGTGGAAGTGCCCGGAAACTGGCCGTTTTACCCCTCACCCCAACCCCTCTCCCGCAAGGGGCGAGGGGCTGCTGGGACAGGTTCCGAGAGCCGCCGCGTCGCGTGGTTTCCCGACCGCTGGAACGTTTCATGCCCGCTCCCCTGACCTGGTCGCTGGTCATCGCCACCTACAACCGGGGCGCGATCCTGCGCCGCTGCCTCGACCTGGCGGTGCAGCAGAGCCGTCCGCCGCGCGAGGTGGTCATCGTCGATGCCAGCGCCAACTGGCAGGAAATCCGCGATCAAGTCATGCGCGAGATCGGCGACCGGCACCCAGAGATCCGCTGGGAGTATCAGGAAGCCCGCGTCCGTTCCTCGACCACGCAGCGCAACCAGGCCATCGACCAGGCGACCTCCGATGTGCTGTTCCTCATCGACGATGATTCGCTGCTGTATCCGGGCTGCGCTGAACTGGTGATGCAAATCTACGAAGCCGACCCCGACGAAAAGATTCTTGGAGTCGCGCCCATGGCCGCCGGCGCTCCCCCGCCCGAGGCGGGCGGCGACGTGCCCGGCGCGCGAGCGCCCGCCGGACGGCCCGGCTTGCTGCGTCGCCTGGCCTACTGGCTGGAACAGCAGGTCGAGGTCGATAAGCTCCTCCTGCCCTACGACGCGCACTATCCCGACCGGCCGGTGCCGGAGGCCGTCAAGCCGCTGGACGTGGCTCCGGTCCACTATTTTCATGGCTTCCGCATGACCTATCGGCGCTCGGCCATCGCCCGCGAGCGTTTTGACGAGTTTCTGCAACGCTACGCCGCCGCCGAGGACCTGGACGCCAGCTATCGCGTCTCACGGCACGGCGCGCTGGTCAACGCCATGCGGGCGCAGCTGTTCCACGCCCAGGACCCTTCGGCCCGCCTGACGCGCTACACCCGTAACGTGCTGGGCATCATGAACCTGGCAGTGCTCTATCGCCTGAAGGGCCACGACCCGCGCGCGCTGTTCGGCGAATTCCGTCGCCGACTCTGGCGGCGCATGGTCTTCGACTTGCTGCGCGACCTGGCGCGGCGACGCTTCAAATTGCCTTACACGCGCGCCACCCGTTTTGCGCTGGGCAAGCTCAACGAAGTGCTGGCGATGAGCGAGGAAGAACTGCGTCAGTGGTATCCGGGGTTTCAGGTGGCAATGATCGAGAAGAACCCGGAGTGAAGGGCGATTCTTCTTGGCGAGCGGCGGGGGGGG
>JAEUIF010001397.1 GCA_016795185.1 Planctomycetia bacterium
CTCGCCTTGGTTGGCGATGTCCTTCACGGCTGGCGCGGCTTGGCTGCTGGCGGTTGCTGCGGCTTGGACGCAGACGGCGCGCCGCCCCCGACGCGGATCGGCGTCTTGCACAGCAGGCAATTGACGACCTTGCCCCGGTCGTGCTCCTCGACCAGCTGATACTTTTTGCAACTCGCGTTCGGACATTGCACCGCGAAGACCATGAGGCGTCCCCTCGTCACTGCACCTTCAACCCACGCACGAACGCCGTCTCCCGCCCGATCTCCTCGTCCGACAGGCCGCTGCTGCGGTGCCATTCGGCGCGGGCCATCTTGCCGCTGGTCATGTCTAGCGCCATCACTTCGATCAGGCCGTTGCTGCCGCAGCCGGCGCGCACCTGAATCGGCGAATGCTTCGGCAGGTTGGCCGGCAGCCCCTCGATCCAGCATTCGCCGATAGAGATGCAGGCATCGACCTGGTGCGCTTCGCCTTGCAGCACCTTGACGCGCACTCGCTGCTGGTTCTCGTTCACCGTGCGGTAGACCCGGCTGGCGGCGGCCGGCAGTTGCGTGTTTTTCGGGATCAGAATGTCGTTGACGCGCTCTTCCTTGCGCTTGATCTCGATGCCCAGGCTGTGCGAGTTGACGTTGATCTCGACGATGTCGGCCAGCGCTTCGCGGGCGTCCGCGCCGAGCGAGTTGTTACCCGTCCCGCTGCGCGCCACGACGATGCCGGCGTGCAGGGCCGCTCCACGGGCGACAACTTCGCTGACGGCCATCGAGTTGTCGGGCTTCTTGCCGCTCAGTTCCTCCAGCATCTGTGCCGTCATCGGCATGTGGGTCGAACCGCCGACGAGCAGCAGCTTATCGACCTTGTCCCAGGCCAGGCCCGCTTGCCGCAAGGTCTGCTGCGTGGTCAACCGGGTGCGCGTCAGCAGGTCGCGCGTCAGCGACTCGAACTCGGCGCGGGTCAGGTGCGTGGTCAGGATATGGCCGTGGTGCGTGCAGGTGATTTTGGTCTGCGTCAATTTGCTCAGATTGCGCTTGGCCCGTTCGGCGGCGGATTGCAGCACGGCCAGCGATTGCGGGTCGTCGCGCGGGTCTTCGTGAAACTGCTTCTGGAACAGCCCGGCGACGTGGTCCACGATGCGGTCGTCCCAGTCCTTGCCGCCCAGGCGCACATCGCCTTCGATCGCGAGCGTCTCGAAGCGGCGCGGCGACAGCCGGACCAGCGTCACGTCGAAGGTGCCGCCGCCCAGGTCGTAGACCAGCACGGTGCGCTGTTCGGTCGGCAGCAAGCGGTCGAGCGTCATGCCCGAAGCGCCGTGCGAGGTGTGGAACGAATAAGCCAGGGCGGCGGCCACGGGTTCATCGAGTATGTCGAGCACGTCCAGCCCGGCAATGCGACCGGCGTCCTTGATCGCTTTGCGGCGGCTGTCGTCGAAGTACGCCGGAGTGGTGATGACCGCTTGCTTGATGGGGCCGAGGCGGTGTTCCGCGTCCTGCACCAGTTTCTTGAGGATCAGCGCGGAGAGCGTTTCCGGTCGATAGTCGCGCCCGGCCACGGTGCGCCCATAGCTGGTCTGGCCCATGCGCCGCTTGATGAGCATGGCCACGCGGTCGGGCTGTTCGAGGGCCACATCGAGGCCGGCCTGGCCGACGACCACGCTGTCGTCTTCCGCGAACAGCACGGCGCTGGGCGTCAACAAGTCGCCGTCGCGATTGGGCAACGTGGTCGGCTGGCCGCGCTCGTCCAGGGTGGCGATGGCCGAGTAAGTCGTGCCCAGGTCGATGCCGACGACTGCCATGATGAGTTTCGGATTGTGGATTGCTTACAAGTCAATTCGACAAACCGTTATTGTAGCGGTCGACAACGGAGAACGGAAGCCGACTGCCGGCACGGAAGCCAGGAGGAAGCAAGGGGTTGGGAACCGCGGGCGGCCGCAACTCCCAACCCCTCATCTCACCCCAGTATCGTCGTCGCTCCTGGAAAGGTTACGGCGCGGCCTTCTCCAGTTCCTTCCGCAACTCGTCCAGCTTCAGCGTGCGGTTACCGATCCGGATGCCTTCCTTGCCGAGCTGCGTCGCCAGTTGCTTCCAGACCTCCTCGGAGCGCGGCTTGTCGCCGGCGCGGCGCAGCGCTAGCGCCGCCCGATACAGTGTCAGTGGCTCCAGCTTGTCCGGGCCGGGCCAAGCCACCAGTCGCTCGAAGTACGGCACGGCGTCTTTTGCCTTCCCGGCTTCCAGCAGTCTGTTCGCCAACTGCTCCGCCGCTTCCACGCCGCTCTTGGTACAGCGAAAGCGCCGCACGATCTCGGCCAGCAGGTCGTCGTCTTTACCATCCTTGACCCGCCGCAGCAACTCAGCCGCCACGAGACCTTGGTGTGTCTCATAGTGTCGCAAACCCTCGGGTGGTAGGCTCTGGATGATGCGTTCCGACTCGGTCCAGGTATGCACGACAACCTGCATCGGCTTGCCAGTGGGATCGGTGCGAACGACTTCTGCTTTCGTGTCCTTTTCCAGGTTGAGCAACGACTGCAACAGACGCAGCGCCTGATCCCATTCTTTATCCTCGATAAGTTCTATTGCCGCCCTAAGGCCCTGGCTGGCAGATCGATCCGTTTCCGGCTCCAGGGCTAACGTGCAACTGTTTGCCGATTGAATCGCCAGCACGCCGATGAGACAAGACGCCACCATTCTTGTAGAGTTCATGTTGGCCCCTTTCATCTAAAGACCAGGCAGGCATGTTCCGCGCGTCGCTAATCAAGGAAGCGCACAGTGAGGATCAAAAAGGGTACACAGTGTGGACCCATCGCCCTTCAACCGTATTGTGCGAAGAATTGGTCGAGTGCCTGCCGGTTCGCCAAGAGCGGCGCGGACGGACTCTCGGGGGCTGACACGATTTCCTGGATCAGCGGCGCCGAGATGCTGCCGAGGAAGTTGGCGTCCCCGCTGTACTCCATGACGATGAAATGCGTGCCCACCTCCAGCGGCGGCAACGCCGGCAACGGCTGCCCCAGTTCAAATGCCGCCAGCACGGTCGTCTCGCCCCGGAAAGTGTCGCGCAAGGTGATGGTCCCGGTCGGCGCGATCGGGAAGAAGCCGGACGGCGGGATTGCCCGGAAGGCCAGGGCCAGCAGCGTGCCGCTGCCGCCGTACTCCGCCGGATTCATCAACGAGGTGACGCGTACCTCGGTCGGCGCGGGGCTGACGAATTGGGTGGCAAAGCCGGCGCTGGCCGCGAAGTCGCCGTCGCCGCTGTATAGGGCGGTCACGGAGTACTGGCCGACGAACAGCCCGTTGAGTTCGACGCTGGCGCTGCCGCCGGCCAGCGCCACGGGACTGCCATAGGCGAAACCATCGACCAGGAACTGCATGCTGCCTGTCGGCGTGCCGCCGGCGGATCCGACTGTGGCCGTGAGCAGCACCGGGACGTTGGTGATGGTGACGGGACTGGAGGAAACGACGGTGGTGGTCGTCGCTTCCGCCACGGAATTGACCGCGATCGTGACGATGGCAGTATTGCTGTCGGCCCGCCCGTCATTTGCGTGGTAACTGAACGAATCGATACCGTGGAAATTGGCATTCGGAGTGTAGGTGAACGAACCGTCGTCGTTCAGGGTCAAAGTGCCATTGGCAGGTCCATCGACCAAGATGGCCGTGAGCGGATCGCCGTCCGGGTCCGTGTCGTTCGAGAGAATGCCGGATGCCAGGATTTCGAGCGTCCTGTCCTCATCCACGCTGGAGCTATCGTTCGCGGCCTGCGGAGGGTCGTTAACGCCCAGCACCGTGACGAACACGGTAGCCGTGGCGAAACCGCCCCGACCGTCGCCAATCGTGTAGGTGAAGCTGTCGCGGGCGGTTGCGCCCTCGGCGAGCGCGTTGAATGCGGCGACAGCGCACGGATCATACGTGTAGCTGCCGTCGGCGGCAACCGTGACGGCCGCACCCAACGCACTCACTGAATCGAAGGAGGTGACCGAAAGCCTGTCGCCATCGGGGTCGCTATCGTTTGACAACACTCCCGGTGCCGCAGTGAGCAGCGCCTTACCTTCATTGGTGGTGTTGACATCATTGCCGGCTACGGGCGGTTGATTGGCCTGGACTACGCGCGTCAGAACGACGTCGTTCCCGTCCCCGCCCTTGTAAGTGATTTTGAACTGCTGCCCACCCACCAAAATGAAATCGCCTTCGTCCAGGCCATGGAAAGTGCCATCGACTTTTTTGCCGCCGCGGTTGTTGATTAGTATGAATGTGTTCCCGTTGAAGCCCGGCAAAGGCAGGGTTGAAAGTTGGCCACCGAGTTTCACGTCCCCAAACACGCTCAGTTGATCATAACCTGTTCCGACATTTTGATTCCGTAGCTCCGCTTCAAATTCACCTCCGACGCGCTGGATGTACGATCCAAACACCGTAAGGACGCCTGGAGCGCCTCCAGGAATCAGCTTTCCGGCGTTCAGGACATTGCCGTTGATGATTCCATCTCCGCCCAGGGTTCCACCCCGTATTTCGATTGGGGAGGTTCCAGAAATTCCCAGCAGGCCGTTCGCCGCGATGTGCGTGACACCCTCAGTTTGTAAGTAAGTGGCATTCAGCGTCAAATTGCCGTTGTCGATGCTGATCGTGCCTGCGTTTCGGATCGCAATTCCATCGAATGTCGCACCCCGCGCATCAATCTTTCGCAGCGTACCGGTGGAGTCATTCACGAATGTAGAGCGGCCGTCACCCACCAACTTGAGCCGGCCGCTCAGAATGAATTCCCCCTCATTGGTGATGGTAGCCCGCGCGGCATCGACCTGGCTGTCGCCGACCCAGTGCACGCTGCCCTGATTGAGCAGTTCGTAGCCGCTAATCTTCTTGGCGTCGGGTCCGGCGATCTCCAGCACGGCTTCGGGCAAGACGACTACCAGGCCGTTGCCTTCCCAGGTTCCGCCGTTCCAGATGCCATCCTGGCCAATGGCGAGGGTGCGTCGCCCGAGCAGTCGGCCGCTGTTCATCAAAAACGTCGTGACGGCTGCGTCCTGGTCGAGGGCGACCGTGCCCTGGAAAATTTGCAGGTCCTCGGTATTGAGAAGTTGGAGCGTCAGTGTGCCGCCACCGTTGACGTTCAGTTGGTCGGCGCCGCCCTGGCCGTCGACCTTCGCACGGCCATTCCAGGCCAGGTCGAAGACATTGTCGCCGGCCCCGCCGGTCAGGTGAGCATCCTCGATCCCTTGCAGGAAAAAGCGACCGCCACTGGCGCGGGTTAGGCCGCCCAGGTTGAGCGTGAAGTTCGTGTCGTTGGCCGAGACGGTTGCCGCCCCGACCATCGAGGTTGGCCGTCCCGGTCCAGCCGCTGACGGTGAAGGTGTTGTCGCGGTCGCCACCCGCCAGGTTGGCGACTTGGATGCGCTGGAGGTCGAACGTGCCGCGATTCACCGCGCCGAGCGACCGGCTCAAGTGGGCGTCGGTCAGGGTAAAGTCCACATTGTTGACGTCAACGACCGTATCGGTCCCGCCGCCGCCGTCCAGGCGCGCATCGCGGCTCCAGCCGCTAACGGTGAAGGTGTTGTTCCCGTCGCCGCCGATGAGCGCGGCGCGCTCGATGCCTTTGAGGGCAAAGGGGAAGCGCACTCCTGGCGGGAGAACGCTGAACAGCGTATCGTTCGTCAGGATGAAGTCGCCATCGCCGCGGGCGATGACCTCGTCGGTGCCAGCCCTACCCTGGAGCGTGCCGGTCAACGTCGTTTCGATCAAGGTGAAGGAGTTGTTGCCCGCGCCGCCCGTCAGGTTCACGGTTTCAAATTCCAACAGTTCAAAAGTCCCTCCGGTTGAGCGGCGCAATTGCGTCTTGTCCAGCACGAAGTCCGCGTCGTTCGTGGAAACCAGCGTGTCGATGCCGTCTGCGCCGTCCAGGATCGCGGCTCCGGTCCAGCCGCTCACCGTGAAGGTGTTGTCGCCCTGCCCGCCGGTCAACTTCGCCTCGGTAACATTCGTCAAGCTGATGTCCCGAACCGCCGGGCGACGAGACTGGTATCGCTCAGCGTGTAATCGGTGTCGCCGATGACTTGCATGCGATTGACGCCCGCGCCACCATCGATGCTGAAGGTCCGGCCGATGGGATCGCCGGCGGTCAAATCGACCAGCACGGTATCGTTGCCATCCCGGCCCACGACCTCGATGGAGTTCAGACCCAGGTTTCCGACGAACCGGATGGTTTCGTGGTCGTCCGAGCCGCGAATCGTGAGGGCGGTGGCGTTGCCCTGGTAGTAAACGCCGGAATACTGGGGAACGTTGCGACTGGTGACGATGATTTGGATGCCGCCACCGCCCACGGCGTTGCGTACCGTAATCTCGACATCCTCGGTCCGCCCGTCAAGGCCGAGCACCTGGTAGTTCATGTCGAGTACGACGTGGCCGGCCGCGGCCGTGTTGCGGCGAAGGAAGCCATCCAGGTACGGAGCCACTTGGATGTCTGTACCAATTTCCCCGAAGCTGGAGTCAGCCTGCCGGCCCGCGCTGTTGACGTACGAGGTTTGGTCCTGGTCGGACGACCGAACGGTCGAATGCACGCCTGCGATTTCCCAGGGACCGGCGGGACCGTTGCGGATGAAGCTGGGTCCGCCGGAGTCGCCCTGCGCGATCAGGGCCTCCTGGTTGCCAAGCCCTAAGTCCTGGCCCAATGGACTCCGCGCGGCCGTGCCGTCGTCGAAATCGAACAGGAGCTTGTGCGTGCGTTCCCCGGCGTCGTAGCGGTTCTGCCCGACGACTTTTTGCGTCGGCGGGTTCCTCGGCCAACGTTCCGTAACCTCAATCGTGCCAGCGGCGCTGGCGGTCCCGACCAACAGCGGCTGGTTGGCCGCCTTCAGGGCGTTGAGAAAGCGGACGTCCCAGACGTGGTCCGCAACTTGGTTGACGGCCACGTTGCCGGCACCGACTGTGCCCAATCCTTCCAGCGCGGATGCCACCTCCAGGGCGCTGGCATTCCGCGACAGCGGCCCGCTCACTACACCACCGAACTCCAGCGTGAAGGTCTCACCGACCGCCGATTTCAAGAAACGCACTCGCTGGACCTGGGTGTGTTGCGAACCTTCGAGACCGACTCCTACATCGCCGAAGCCGACGAAAGTAAAGTCTTTGCCGATAGGGTTACCCGTGAAGATGCCGTACTGTTCGGCCCCGAAGGGAGCAACGAGAAATCGATCCGCAGCGGTGAAGCCCGGTTCCTGATCCGGCAGACGCAATATGGCGAGATCGTGGTTCTGCGTCACCGTGCTGAATTGCGGGTGGACGGTTTGGAAGGTCGTCGGCACCTCAATCTCGATCGGAATCGGCGCCGGTTGTATGCCCAGGGGCATTTCAAATCGCACCGTGGAGGTCGCGTTGTGCAGGATGTGGGCTGCCGTGAGAACAAAGTGGCCGTTGCCCATTTGCAGCAACGCGCCGCTGCCGGCGCTTTGCGCGCCCGGCGCGGTCGGCGTCGAAATCTTGACCACGCCGTCAAACCCGCCGCCCGGCATGGCGACCGGGGCCAGGGCCGTGGCGCCGACGACCGGTGTTTCGCGCGGTTCGAGCAATTCGACGCCGAGCCGAACCCAGGAATTTTTCTTGGCGATTTTGATCGTTGAAGATTTCCGACGACCTCCGGTCGGCCTAGGGACCATGCGGACGAAAGACATGGGAGCGACCCCTGAGTCTGTGGTTGTTTGGAAACGGCCTTTGCCCTCTTACCCGAAGGTCACCGAGCACCCCGATTTTGCAACGGCGTGCGCTCGCGAGCGCCATGTGCTGGCGCAAATGGGATTCGCCGCGCAGTCAATATTTGGATGCAGGCAATATTTGGATGCGGTGGCAATCCGCAATGGCATCAGTCGCGCTTGTTGGTCGGCCGGACCAGCAGCAGTCCGCCGTTGGGACCGGGCACCGCGCCGTGAACGAGCAGCAGGTTGTTCTCGGCGTCGATGCGGACCACGTCGAGGTTGCGGACGGTCACTTGCGTGTTGCCGTACTGGCCCGCCATGCGGATGCCCTTCTTCGGACGGCCGGAACCGCGGTTGCTGGCGTTCGAGGCGATGGAGCCGCGCTGCCGGGAACCTTTCTTGACGCCGTGCGAGGTGCGCAGGCCCTTGAAGTTGTGTCGCTTCATCGCGCCCGTGTAGCCGCGGCCCTTGCTGGTGCCGATCACATCAACCCACTTCACTTCCTTGAACACGTCTTCGGCCTTGAGCACCTTGCCGACGGTCAGGTCGGCGTTGGCAGCTTCGAGGCGGAATTCGCGGATGAAGCGTTGCGGCTCGCAGTTGGGCTTGGGCAGCAGCTGCACGCCGGCGGCGGTGCGGGCCTTGCGCCGCTTCGATTCCAGGTCGCCCGAAACGTGGCCGCGCTCGGGCCGGCTGGCCTGGCGGCGCGGCTTGTCCTCGAAGCCGAGCTGCACGGCATGGTAGCCGTCTTTTTCTTGAGAGCGGACCTGCAAGATCGGGCAGGGGCCGAGTTCGATGACGGTGACGGGGGCGAGCACGCCCTTTTCATTGTAGACCTGGGTCATGCCGACTTTGCGACCCAACAAACCAAGCGCCATGATGCACTGCCTTTCGCAGCGTGGATGCCGAGCGGTCCCCTTCGACCGCGGTCGAAAGCCGGCGTCGTCGGACGGCCGGACGAGGGACATCGGATTTGGAAGAACTGATATTATGCGCGCGGTGGAATTTTCGTCCAGGGCAACCTGCGCGTGCGCTGGCGAGCGGGCGAGCCTCCCGCGTAAGCGGGGGGAGCCACCGAGGAAATTATCATGCGCGCTTTCTCACCAAAACGGTTAGGATCGCCCAGTGAACCGATACCGTTCACATCCTTCACACAGGAGGAACCTATGTCGCGCTTTCTGCTCGCACTCCTGCTGCTCGCTGCATGCGGCGTGCCGACCGCGCTGGCCGCCGACGCGGCCGTGAAGCCCAACTTCATCTTCATTCTCATCGACGATATGGGTTGGCGCGACCTGGGCTGCTACGGCCACCAGTTCCACGAAACGCCGCATATCGACAAGCTGGCGGCTGAGGGGGTGCGCTTCACGCAGGCTTATGCCGCCTGCCCGGTCTGCTCGCCGACGCGGGCCAGCATCCTGACCGGCCGCTACCCGCCGCGCTATGGCATCACGGACTGGATTCCCGGCCGCAAGAACCATCCCAATCAAAAGCTGCTCCAAGGGACGAACGTCCAGGAACTGCCGCTGGATGAGCTGACGCTGGCCGAAGCACTGAAGCCCGCCGGCTATGTCTCGGCGAGCATCGGCAAATGGCACCTGGGCGGCCCGGAGTTCTGGCCAGACAAGCAGGGGTTCGACTTCAATATCGGCGGCACGCAGACCGGCTCGCCGCCGGGTGGCTACTTCAAGTTCAAGACACCCTCGCTCCAGGCGAAGGATGAGAACGATTATCTGACCGACCGCCTGACCGACGAAGCGCTGGGCTTCATCGAGAAGCACAAGGATAAGCCCTTCTTCCTCTATTTGCCGCACTACACCGTGCACATTCCCCTGCAAGCGAAGAAGGACCTGCTCGCGAAGTACGAAAAGAAGGCCGGGGCAAAGCCGCAGGAGGGACTGTGCAACCCGGTCTACGCCGCGATGATTGAAAGCCTGGATGACGGCGTCGGCAAGATCGTGAAAAAGCTCGCCGACCTCAAGCTGACCGAGAAGACGGTGATCGTCTTCACCTCGGACAACGGCGGGCTGTCGGTCAAGGAAGGACCGTTCACGCCGGCCACCTCGAACAACCCCCTGCGCGCCGGCAAGGGTTATCTCTACGAAGGCGGGCTGCGCGTGCCGGCCATCGTCTCCTGGCCGGGCACTTTCAAGCCGAAGGTCCAGAGCACGCCGATCATCAGCATGGATTACTACCCGACGTTCCTGGAACTGGCGGGCGTCAACCGTACGCGCACGCTCGACGGTGTCAGCCTCGTGAAGCTGTTGCAAGGCAAGGAACCGTTG
>JAEUIF010001399.1 GCA_016795185.1 Planctomycetia bacterium
CCTTCGCGCGGGCCTTGCACCAGTTCCGGCTCGGCCGGTTCCGCAGGCGAGGCCGTGCCCTCGACGACGTTCATTTCGAGTTCTTCCGTGTCGTCCGCTTCGTCCTCGTCCGCATCCCAGAGGCGGCCCAATCGTTCGCGGGCGGCATCGCGTTCCTCGCTGACGTAGCGAGCCAGGGCGTTTTCGATGGTGATCTGCTTTTGCAGGCCCGTGGCCCGCTCCTTGGCCGAGACTTTGAGAATGCCGTCGAGGTTCAGGTCGAGCTGCACCAGAATCGGATTGCCCGCGGGCACGGGCGCCAGGCCAACGACGCGGAACTTGCCAATCTGGTGGTTGCGGCGCGGGTCCTCGCTTTCGCCCTGGTAAACCTCGATATCGACTTCGCGCTGGTCGTCGAACGTGGTGTGGAACAGCTCGCTGCGCGAGGCGGGCAGCGGCGTGTTGCGGTGGATGATCGGCGCGAAGCGGAAGGGATGGCCCGGATTGCGGAAGCTCATGGACTCGTCCAGCACCTTGATGCCGAGCGAATGCGGCGTGATGTCCACCAGCACCGCGCCGACGTCCGTCCCGGCGACGATGGCAGCTTGCACCGCAGCGCCCATCGCGACCACCAGGTCCGGGTTGATCTCCTGGTGCGCGGGTTGCCCGAGCCGTTCTTCGAGCAACTCGCCGATGATGGGCGTGCGCGTGCTGCCGCCGACCAGCACGACCTTGTCGAGCTGGGAGGCCGTTAGCTTGGCGTCTTCGAGCGCTTTGCGGACGCAGTCCATGGTGCGGTCCAGCAGGGGCTGGATCATGGCCTCGTAGTCGGTGCGGCTGATTTCGAGGTTGATGTGCAGCGCCACTCCGTCCTTCTCGGCGATGAACTCCTCCTCGATGCGGGCGAACGGATGCGCGGAGAGGTGCCGTTTGGCCGCTTCGACGGCGCGCAGCAGGCGGGAACGCGGCACGAGGTTAGCGCGCAGGTCGATGCCGTGCTCGACCTGGAAGCGGTCGGCGACGTGCTTGAGCAGCAGTTCGTCGAAGTCATCGCCGCCGAGTTGGGTATCGCCGTGGCTGGACAGCACCTCGACGACGCCTTCCTGCGACTGGACGATCGAGACGTCGAAGGTGCCGCCGCCCAGGTCATAGACCAGCATGCGTTTCAGATCGCGCTGGTTGGGGTCGTAGCAGAGGGAGGCGGCCGTCGGCTCATTGAGAATGCGCACGACTTCCAGTCCAGCCAGTTCGCCGGCTTCGCGCGTGGCCTGGCGCTGGGCGTCGTTGAAGTAAGCGGGCACCGTGACGACGGCCTTCGTCACGGGCGCGCCAAGATAAGCGCTGGCCCGGTCGCGCAGCTTGCGCAGGATCATCGCGGAGATTTCCTGCGGCCGGAACTCCTGGTCGCCGAGCTTGACCTTAACGTCCTGGCCCATCTTGCGCTTGATGGACTTGATGGTCCGCTCGGGGGCCAGCACCCACTGGTTCTTGGCCGGTTTGCCGACCAGCAACTTGCCGTCGTCGGTCAGGCCGACGAACGACGGCAGAATCGGGTCACCGTCCTCGTCGGGAATGACGTGCGGCTGCCCGTCGCGGATGTGCGCGACTTCGCTGTTGGTGGTGCCCAGGTCGATGCCGACGATGTGTTCCATGATTGAATCCTCGATAAGCCGCCTATCAGGCGCGGGCCACGCTCACCTGCGCGAAGCGGAAGATACGGCCATTCCAGAGATAGCCGCGACGCACCTCGGCGACGACTTCGCCCGCAGTCCGCCCATTGCCAGCGACCGCCTCGACCACTTCCATGCGTTCGGGATCGAACGGCTGGCCAACGCAAGTAATCGGTTCGAGGCCGTGCTGGCGGATGGCACGGTCGAGCCGTTGCAGGCTCATCGTGTAGCCGGTGAGCAATGAAGCGACCAGGTCGCGCACCTGGCCAGCGGCCGTTTCCGCGTCGCTGCGCTGCCGTTCGCTCGCGAGTTGCTGCCCCGCGCCCGCACCGGCCGCCACCCCAGCCTGATGCACTTCCAGTGCGGCCCGCACCTTGGATTCCAGGCCGAACCAGCGCGCCCAGCCGGGCAAGGACGCCTCGGCGATCTTGTCCGTCGGCAGCGGCGCGCCCGTGGCGGCGGGCGCAGGACGCGCCGCCCGTTCGAGCGCCGGCAGCACGGTTTCCTGAACGCGGCGCGACTCGCGTTCCGCCAGGGCCAGGGCATCGTAGACCTCGACGAGCGTTTTCAGCAGCGGACGGAGCGCGTCGTCGTTCGGCGCGTCGTCATCCTCGTCGAGTTCCTCGCCCGGTTGCTCCAGGGCGGCTACCGCTTCGCTCAGCTGCTTGAGCGTCTCCGCGTTCTGATCCTGCTGGGCGCGGACTGCTTTGGTTTGCAAGTTGACTTCGTGCCGCAGCGCGGTGAACTGGCCGACCAGCGTATGCAAATCGACAGTCGGCGCAGCCGGCGTTTCGTCCGCAGCCTGTGCCGGGCGTCGCGCCAGTTGTTCCAGCCAACGGCGGAAGTCCGCCAGCACCGCGTCGATCGCCGCTTCGTTCAGGACGGGCGGACGGCTGTCAGCAATTGGTCCAGCGACAGGCGATGGCGTGGGCTCCGACATGCAAGCTCCTCGATGATGGCGGCGATGCTCTCCTTGTCCCCAACGTCGAACAGGCGGTGTTCCAGCCGGGTGGTCAGGTCTTTCAGGCTTTCGTAAGCGGCGCGCACGGCCGCGAATTTCTCGGGATGATGCTCCGGCGTGAACTGGCGGACCAGTTCCAGGTAGCGCCGCCGGATCGTCTCATCGTCCGCGTCCGGCGCTAGATTCAGCACTTGATACGGATCGGTCATGGCCGCGTCCCATCGAAATGTGATTTACAGATTCCCGGCCAGGCACATGAGCAGGCCCAGCACCAGGGCGATACCGAAAGTCACCGCCAGGTAAATCGTGATCGCTGTGTCGTTGCGATTCCCGGTGCGGCCGTTGTAGCACTTGCGACAGCGCCGGCACTTGACATGGCAGAACATCGCCGGTCCCACCAGGCCGCCCCACC
>JAEUIF010001411.1 GCA_016795185.1 Planctomycetia bacterium
CCGACTCCGAGGGGAACCCCATGCGTGCCTTGACCCTGGATGATGTGCTGCCCCTGAGCGAGTTCGCCAGCCAGCGGCGCGAGTTTTTCTCCGCGCATTGCCGGTATCTCGACCAGTATCGCCGCGTCCGCATCGGGCCGAAGCTGACGCTGGTCTTCGAGAACCGCCAGACGCTCTGGTTCCGCGTGCAAGAACTGCTGCGCGTCGCCCGCCTGAGCGAACCGGAGCGCGTGCAATCCGAGCTGGATTGGTATAACCTGCTGCTGCCCCGCCGCGACACCCTACAAGCCGCCTTGCTGATCGACGTTTCGCAAAACACTTGCCTGACCGAAGAGCTGGCCTTCTGGGAAATGCTGCACGGCGATTCGCTGGTGCTGCGCGTCGGCGAACACAAGGTGCCGTCGCGCTTCCTGACGTGCCGCCCCGAAGACCGCTGCATCGGCACGGCCCACTGGCTGCAATTCACGCTCGACGCCGCCGAACGCAAGCGATTCGGCGACCTGCGCCAGCCGGCGTACTTCGTGGTGGATGACCCGGCCTATCCCCATCAAAGCCCGCCGCTCAGCGAGGACATCCGCCAGAGCCTGCTGCAAGACCTGGAGTCCTCGGACCGCGACTGAACCCCGTCCCTTGCGTATTGGCACACACTTTGCTCTCCCGTGCTGCGGTTTGGCGGTTCGTGGACTGGCCGCCGCAACGTTTCACGGGAGGACACCAACGTGCGCATAATCCTCGCGATCCTGGCTTGCGGGCTGCTGCTGACCGGCTGCAACGAGCGCGGCGCCGCGCCCGCGCCTTATTCCAATAGCCCCGCTCCGTCCCCGGCCACCGAGCGCGAAGGCCAGATCAAGGTCCGCGCCCCCGGCGTCAGCGTCGACGTGGAGCGCAAGGACCGCGACGGCGACGGCAAGAAGGATGTCGATGTGGATGTGAAGGTGCGGCCGAAGGAGTAGGGTTGCTGCCGCCAAGTCTGGGCGGGGCCGCTGTGCGGACCATTCCACCGATAAACGCGGGGTGCAATGGTCTGCACAGCGGCCCCTACTTCATGCCAGCACGCCGGCCAGGCGTTCCATCAGTTCACAGCAGGTCGGCCAGCGTTGCTGCGGGATCGGCGACAGGGCGCGCGCGATGATTGGCTGCTCCAGCTCCGAGAGCATCGACAGGTCCGGGGCAGGCCGCAGGTAGCTTTGCTTGAACGAGGTGGGGGTGTCGGTGAAGGGCAGTCGGCCGCCGCGCAGCAGGCAGTAGGTCAGGGCCAGCGAGTATTGATCGGTCCAGTCGGTCAGCCGGCCTTGAAAGACCTCGGCAGCGGCGTAGATCAGCGTACCGGCCCGGCGATGGCTGCGCACCGTGGACGTGGTCGCCGACGACAGGCCGAAATCCGAGAGCTTCACTTCATCGCCGATGAGCAAGATGTTGCTCGGCTTGATGTCGCAATGCTGAAAGCCCTGCTTCTGTCCCTGAATCAGATGCTGGTGGGCGTTGAGGAAATCGAGTCCTTCGGCGGCCTGAAAGAGATATTCGCAGACCAGTTCCGGAATGATGGGCGTGCCCAGGTCTTCGTGGTAGCGGTGGTAGAGGTCTTGCAGGCTGCCGTCGGCCAGTTCCATGGCCACCACGATGTAGCCCAGATCGATCCAGACCTGGTCCACGGTGATCAGGTGGGGGTGATGCAGCTGGCGGATGGCCTGGATGGAGCGGACCTCCTTGGCGGCCGAGAGGTCGTTGCGGCAGGGCATGAACTTGAGGGCCATTTGCCGGCCGTCGCGGGATTCGGCCTCCCAGGCCTGGGCGAAGCCGCCCTCACCGAGCAGACCCTTCAGGGTGTAGCCGCCGCGCAACTCCAGTCCTTCGCTGAGCTGCACGGATTTCGAGCGTGGCTTGGACGCCATGCCGCACCTCCTCTCCGGCCGAGAATGTACGTCCCTCGCCCCTTGCGGG
>JAEUIF010001417.1 GCA_016795185.1 Planctomycetia bacterium
GTCGCCTTGCGCGTGGTGCGGCAGGAATTGCTGGCCAATCCCCAGGCGGTCGAGCGCTTCTATCAGGACGTGGAAGCCAGTAGCAAGTTATCGCACGACAATCTGGTCCATGCCTACGACGCCGGCCCGCTGGGGGCGACGCACTTCCTGGCGATGGAGCATGTGCCGGGCATCGACCTCGAACGCCTGGTCAAGCAGCGCGGGCCACAGACGTTGCCGCGCGCCTGCTACTACATTTACCAGGCCGCGCTCGGCTTGCAGCATGCCCTCGAACACGGCCTGACGCACCGGGCGCTAAAACCCTCGAAGCTCATCGTCACACTGCCAGTGCTGTCCGATCTCGATTCGCGCTCGGGGATGCTGCGCCCACCCGAAAAGCGCACCGCCGACCGGCCGGACGTGGTCAAGGTCGCTGACGTGGGCCTGTCGCGCTTGCAATCGTGCCAGGGGGTCTACCTGGCTCCGGAGCAACGTCAGCCAGGCACGCCAGCCGATACGCGCGCCGATGTGTACGCGCTCGGCTGCATCTTCCACTTCGTGCTGACGGGCCAGCCGCCGCAGGTCGTCGACGGCCGCCTGGTCCTGCCGCCGCTGCCCGCCGAGGTGCCGCTTGACGTGGCTGCCGTGATCGGCCGCATGACGGCGGTGAATCCTGCCGAGCGCTTCGCGACTCCCGGCGAGGCCGCGCAGGCGTTGCAAGAGCACGTCACATTCGAGAACGCTGACCGAACGACGGACCTCGATTGTCTGAGCGCGACCGACCTGGGGCCGGCGGGTTCATCGCAGACGCTGGCCCGCCGTCTGGGTGCCGCGCCAGAACGGCCGCGCCGCTGGCTGCGCTGGGTCGTCGGAGTTGGCTTGGTAGCGGCGCTGGCGCTCGCGGGCGGCGCGCTCTGGCACTTCGCGCCCGTGGGGCGGCCGGCCGCTTCCACGGCGGAAGGCGGTGCGATGGCTCCGAGTGCCGCGCGCCTCGAACTGGCTCAGTTAAATGCGCGGGCCCGCGACCCCGTGGCCGACGGCGGCGCACTGTGGCGGGAGGTGGCGACCTTTCGCCGCGTACATCAGGGCACGCCCGAAGCCCGCCAGGCGGTCGAACTGCAACTGCGGCTATCCTCGCCGCTGGACCGGCTCGATGCCGGCAGCCTGTCGCCCGAAGACCGGGCGCTCAGTGGAGCGCTGAAGGAATTGACGGCCGTGCTCGGCGAGCAGCGCTGGCGCACCTCGACCGCGAATGTGCGCTCGGTCGCGTTTCACCCGCAGGGCAAATGGGCCGCCTCGACGGCCGGCAATGACGTGATCCTGTGGGACGTGCCGGCCGGCAGCGTGCGCGCGGTCCTCAAGGGCCATACAGCGCAGGTCAACAGCGTGGCGTTCTCCAGCAAGGGGCAGCTCGCTTCCGTCAGCCACGACAAGCAGGTCCGCCTCTGGGACCCGGCCACGGCCAAGGAACTGGCAGCGCACACGTTGATGAGTGAGGTGCTGTCGGCCGCCTTCGCGCCCGACGGTGAAACGTTGGTGACCGGGAACAAAGGCGGCGCCATCGCCCTCTGGACTTCGGCGACGGGTAAGAAGGAAACGGCCCGCCTGGCGAACTCCAAGTCGCCCGTGACCGCCCTGGCCGTGTCGCCCAATGGCAAGACCGTGGCCGTCGGTTCGGGCGACGGCAAGGTCCGGCTCTGGAACCTCGACGCCGACGAGGAGCGGCCGGTCAAGCTGCCCGAACATGGGGGCGGCGTCACGGCGATTGCCTTCGTACCGAACAGCGACCTGATTCTCTCCGGGGGCAATGACCAGTACTGGCGACTCTCCAATGTCACGAACGGGAAGGAAGTCCGCAAGCACAAGCACGGCGGCCAGGTGGTAGGCGTCGCCGTCAGTCCGAACGGCCAGTTGCTCGCCTCCGCCGGCAAGGACGGCACGGTTCGACTGTTTGACGTGACCAGCGGCCAGGGACGCGGTATCCTCAATGATCCGGACGGAGTGGCGCTCACGGATGTCGCCTTCGCGCCGAACGGGCAGGGACTGCTAGTCGGCACCGTCGGCACCGCGTTACGCCACTGGAACCTGGCTCCCGTGCAAGCGCTGACCGCCACTCGCGCCGGCCATGTATTCGGCGTCAACTCAATTCGTTTCGCCGCCGATGGCAGCACCCTCGTCACCGGCAGCAGCGATACGACCGTGCGCGTCTGGGATGCCGCCCAGGCCAAGCAACGGCGCGTCTTGAAGGGGCACACCGGGGCCGTCAACGCCATCGCGGTCTCGGCCGACGGCAGCCAGGCCGCCAGCGCCAGCAGCGACCGTTCCGTCAAGCTCTGGGATTTGCCGTCGGGCAAGGAATTGACGAGCTTTCCGGGGCTCAACACCGCCATGCATGCCGTGCAGATTTCGCCCGACGGCCAGTTGCTGGCTGCCGGCGGCGACGACGGCTTGATCCGCGCCTGGAACCTCGCGACTCGCGATGCGCGGGCCTGGTTGTCCGGCCCCGCACACACCCGGCCCCTGCGCGGGCTGGCGTTCGCGCCGGAGGGCCGGGAACTGGCGTCCGCCGGCCTGGACAAACAGGTCAAGCTCTGGAAGTTGACCGCCACCGAGGAACAACTCAAGGTCAGCGGCACGGCCTGGATGGACTACTCCTGCGTCGCCATCGCCCCGGACGGCCTGACGTTCGCGGCGGGCGGCGACAAGCTGACGCGCGTCTGGGAGACCGCCACGGGCAAGGAACTCGGCAAGCTCACGGGGCAGAGCGGCACGGTACAGTCAGTGGCCTACTCCCCCGACGGCCAGCAGCTCGCCGCGGCCTCCACGGAGGGCCAGGTCTCCGTCTGGAAAGCGCCGCAGTGGCAGCGCATCCGCCACTGGCAACTGCCGGGCGCGGCGGGCGGTGTGGACTTCGCGCCCGACGGCCGGCATCTCGCCGTCGCCACCGCCAACGGCAGCATCTATCTGTTTCGCCTGGCAAGCCCAGGGGCCGCGGTGAAATAGGCGAAATGCGCGGGCGCGCCGCGGCCCGTCTCTCCAGCCATTCTCAGCACTTCCCGAATTATTCATGCAGTCGCGCCAACAGGCAGGCCGGGCACCATCGTTGCCCCGGCCGCCCGGCCTCGCGCCGTTGCCTCTTCGCCGCCGCTTATTCATCATCCAGCCTTTGCCACTTTGCCGAGTCTATGGACACACACCAGGCCAAGCACCTCGCTTCCCAATTTTCCCATGCCTGGGTGCGGACAGGCCGGCAAGGATGCCAACCCGGACGACCCCAGTGGAAAAGGAGTTCCCCCATGTTGGTCGGTGACAGCTGGGGCAAGATGCTCAGGCTAGGCGTGCTTTGCGGCACGGTCTGTCTGCTGGCCGGTTTGGGCCAGGTCCGTGCCGGCGACGGCCAGGCGGATGTCATTGCCGAGATGAAGGCCCGCCTCGAAGCCCTCGAACGGCAAAACTTCGAACTGATGAAGCGCCTGGAAGGCGGGGCAGCACCCATCGCCGTCCGCACCGAGGCCGCCGAGGGCGGCGCGGAACCCGCCGATCCGGCTTCCGTGCGTAAAATCGTCGGCGACTACCTCAAGGAAATCGATACCCAGAAAAAGAAAGCCGACGAAGCCAAGAAACTGGTGGACGAGCAAGAAGGCTTCACGGTCGGCAAGGACCTGAGCATGACGGCCCGCTGGAACCACGGCCTGATGCTCGAAACCAAGGACAAGGCCTTCCGCATCCACCCGGTCGGCCGCTTGCAGGTGGACTGGGTCGGCGTCTCCGCCAGCGACTCCTTCCAGTTTGGCCCCGGCGGCACCGGCGAGATCCAGGACGGCGTCGATTTCCGCCGCGCCCGCGTCGGCGTCGAAGGCACCATGTGGGAAGTGTTCAACTTCTGGTTTGAGCCGGACGTGATGAACACCTTCGCCACGCCCGCCACGGGCGTCCGCAATCCGTTCTTCATGCCGGCCAACACCGATATGTGGTTCGAGTACGACAAGTTGCCGACGCTGGGCACCATCCGCGCGGGCAGCTTGAAGCCGGCCATCTCGATGGAACACATCACGAGTAGCCGCTTCCTCGATTACATGGAACGCTCGCTGATGTTCGACTGCTTCGTCGGCGGTCTGGACAACGGCTTCCAGGTCGGCCTGTTGCAGTACCGGACCTTCCTCGAACAGCGCGTCGGCATCATGAACAGCTTGACCAAGAACACCTCGTCCGTGGTCGGCTCGAACATCGGCGACGGTGAATACAGCTGGTCCACCCGTATCTGGGGCCAGCCCTACTGGGAGCACGACGGCCGCTGCTTCATGCACCTGGGCCTGGCGGTGCAGCACCGCAGCCTCGACGACCACCTCTATCGCTACCGGTCCCGCATCGCGCTGCGCAACGGCCCGGCCGCCCTGCACACCCCGCTGCTCGACCTGAGCGTGGCCGGCGAAGGCCAGACCATGCTCTGCCCCGAGTTCGTCGTCGTCAACGGCCCGTTCTCGATCCACGCCGAGTACCTGGCCTGCTGGCATAGCGACGCCATCACCGATTTCGAGCGCCCCCTCGGCCCTAACACGCCACTCAACGTCAACGTCAACACCGCGCCGAATCTGGGCACCTACTTCACGCAGGGCGGCTTCGTCAGCGTGATGTACTTCCTGACCGGCGAGCACAAAGCCTACGACCGCCGCCAGGGTATTTGGACCCGTATCGTGCCGCACGAGAACTTCTTCCACGTGCGCGACGGCGACGGCAACGGCCTGTTCGGCCGCGGCGCCTGGCAGATCGGCGCTCGCTACAGCTTCGTGGACCTCGAGGACACGCTCGTCAACGGCGGCACCATGCACAGCTTGGTGCTCGGCCTCAACTGGTTCACCAATCCCAATATGAAGTGGCAGTTCAACCTGGGCATCGACCGGCGCCAGGTGCCCGTGGGCACGGACGGCTGGGTCCGCACCCTCGGCGTCGGCCACCGTCTCGACTTCTAACCTCGAACCTCCACGCCCCGCCCGCCGCAAGCGCGGGTGGGGCGTTTGGAAAGGAGCATACTCGTGTTTCCCCGTTTTCAGTCCCTGATCGCGGGCCTGGCCATGCTGCTGCTGGCCCCGCTGGCCCTGGCTGCCGACCCCTGCCCGCAGGCTTGTCCCGCCCAGGGCCCCTGCTGCGAGGAAGTCTGCAAGAAGGACTGCGTGCCGACGATCGAGCAGGTCAAGAAGACCACGCCGGTCTATTCGATGAAGTGCGAGGACTTGTGCTTGCCCAAGTGCAGCTTTGGCGGCCTGTTCTCCCGTCTGCGCAAATCCTGCGGCAATGAGTGCGGCGCGTGCAGTGACTGCAACGACTGCGGCGACTGCGCCCGCTGCGGCAAGCCGCGCGAGGTCCGCAAGCTCGTCAAGAAGTTCAAGACCGAGGAAGAGTGCAAGGTGAAGTGCGTCGTCGAGCACCGCATGGAATTGGTGCCGGTGAAGCAGAAGAAGGTTGAATGCGTCGTCGAGTGCGCTCCGGCACCGTGCGCTCCGGCGACCTGCGCTCCGGCTTGCGAACGCGCCCCGCGCAATAAGGAGTTCTGCTGCCCGGATTACTCGAACCCCTACGCCGGCACCCCGCTCGACCCCAATCCGCCGAAGGCTGCTCCCAAGGCCGAGCCGATTCCCGCGCCCGCGAAGGAAGCCGGCAAGGTTGGTGCCGAGGAACTGCCCATCGGGCTGCCGCAGTAAGTTGCCTCGATAACTCCTGTCGTCCACCACAGGGCTGACCCGCAAGGTCGGCCCTGTTGGCGTTGGTGAATGGCGTACTCGCGTCATAGCGCCGACTAAAGCAGGTTGTTAGTCGAAGCAAATTCTTTCAATTGCAACGTCGTCATATCCGATACCAATGAAGTAATCGAAAAAGTCCGCCGCGTCCGCTCGCCCCAGCGGGCCATCGCGTCGAGTTGTGCTTCACCGCGCGGCCATGAACCCAGCGGGAGAACAGTCCATGTCACGTTCCTGGGGGCTCCTGCTCGTGGCCTGGCTGGCGGCTGGCATTGGTTGCGTCGCGCATCGGACAGGCGCCCACGATGCTCCGGGCGAAGCTGGCCCCTGCGGCCTGGTCGATGAGCTTTGGGCCAACCGCCACCAGGACCTCGACGCTGGCGAACGGGAGCGACTGGCGGAGGAGCATGAGAAAGAACTGGCCGAGGCGAACCGCAACGAGGAAAAGAAGAACGGCAACGGTGAGGGGGAAAACGGAGACGAGGACAAGAAAAACGGCGGGTTCCAGCCGAAGCACATCCGCGACAACGGCTTCCTCGTCGATGAAGCCTACAACCAGGGCACCGGCGAGGTACAGCACATCTTCAACTGGATCAACAGCTGGACGCGCACACCGTTCGGCCGCAACCGCGATTTCGAGGCCAGCTACTGCATGGAACTGCCGCTGGGCAGCCAGGCGCACCAGTTCTCGTTCACCATCTTCTACCAGACGGCCTTCGAGCAAACCGACGCCGGCCCGGCCGTGCAGAGCGGCGACATCGGCGACAGCCTGCTGAGCTACCGCTATCAACTCTTCGCCAGCGACGACACGTTCTGGTGCGCGCCCCAGTTCACGCTCGTCGTGCCGACGGGTGACGAACGCTTCGGCTTCGGCAACGGCGCGCTGGGCTACGATTTCCTGCTGCCGGTCAGCTTCTACCGCGAGCGCTTCGACTTCCACCTCAACGCCGGCTACTCGACGACGCCGGGCGCGCGGAGCGGCGTCGCGCCCGGCGTCCTGTCGCCGAAGCACACCCTCCAGGGCTATGTGCTCGGTGCGGCCCTGTACTGGAAGCCCGAGGTCTTCCTGCACTTCTTCATCGAGGCCCTCTGGCAGCGCAACGACATCATCGACGAACTGGGCTTCCGGGACAACGAAAGCCAGGTGTACATCAACCCTGGCGTTCGCTATGCGATCACGCAGAACGAGGGGGTCGAATGGGTCCTCGGCGTCGCCGCCCCCATTGGCCTGACCGAAGACACGCCTGACATCAGCGTCTTCGCCTACATGTCGATCGAGTACGACTTCCGCAATCCGAAGAAGTAGTGCCCTTCGTTGAGTCAGTGGGTGTCCGCTTGCTTCCCCAGCCGGGCCGCTCAGCGGCCGTGCGTCCCCTCGGCGGCTCGGTAACGAACCAGCTGCGGTACGTCGGGCTTTCCAGCCCGACACGCAGCGCCAGGATCAGGCCTCGCTGGCGGCGTTGCACCGCTTGGCTCCGGCGCTGGTGTCGGGCTGGAAAGCCCGACGTACTTCTGGTTGCTGGTCCATTAATCACCCTGTTCGCCGGTCACTTCTCCCCTGCCGAGCTTGTTTTTCTCACTTTCCAAGATATATTAACAAACGTTCACTATCGATGTCGAATCGACTTCCCCGGCATCATCACAACCACTACCATCAAAACGTTCTTCCACCCTTCGACGAGGAACCAACCATGGCCGACGCGAACCAGAACCCCGAACTGAAAAATGCCCTCAAGCAGATCGAGCAAGCCTACGGCAAGGGCGCGATCATGCAGCTGGGGGACCAGTCGGCCCTGGACGTGCAGGGCATTCCGTCCGGCACGCTCAGCCTGGACATCGCCCTGGGCGGCCGGGGGTTTCCGCGCGGCCGGGTGATTGAGATTTACGGGCCGGAATCGAGCGGCAAGACCACCGTGGCGCTGCATGCGGTGGCCAACGCCCAGCGACTGGGCGGTGTGGCGGCGTTCATCGACGCCGAGCACGCTCTCGACCCCAGCTGGGCCAGGCGTCTGGGCGTGGACCTGGAATCGTTGCTCGTCAGCCAGCCATCCTCGGGTGAGGAAGCGCTGAAGATCGCCGAAATGCTGGTGAAGTCCAACGCGGTGGACATGATCGTCATCGACTCGGTGGCCGCCCTCGTGACCCGCGCCGAGCTGGAAGGCGAGATCGGCGACCCGCAGGTCGCCAGCCAGGCCCGCCTGATGAGCCAGGCGCTGCGCATCCTCAATCCGACCATCGCCCGCACCAAGACTTGCATGATCTTCATCAATCAGCTGCGCATGAAGATCGGCGTCATGTTCGGCAACCCCGAAACGACGCCCGGCGGCAACGCCCTGAAGTTCTATTCGTCGGTGCGACTGGAAGTCCGCAAGGTGACGACGATCAAGGAGCGGGAAGAAACGGTGGGCACGCGCGTCAAGGCGCGGGTGGTGAAGAACAAGGTAGCGCCACCGTTCCGCACGGCGGAATTCGATCTGATGCACGACCGCGGTATCAGCAAGGAAGGCGATCTGATTGACCTGGCCATCGAGGACAAGTTGATCGACAAGAGCGGCGCCTGGCTGAACTACGGCGACACCCGGCTGGGCCAGGGCCGCGAAAACGCCAAGCAATTCCTGCGCGACAACCCGGCGCTGCTGGAGGAAATCTCCAAGAAGATCCTGGAGAAGCGCGGCCTGCTGGCCAACCCGACCGAGTTGAACGGTGAGGCCGACCACAAGGAGCCGGTTCCGCCGCCCAAATCCCGCAAGCAGACGGCGGCGGCGGACTGAGTGCCCCGCTGGTGGTTTCGCACATAACACACCGGCCCGCCTGTCGATCCAGGTGGGCCAGTTCTTGTTGCTTTCGGACATCACTCCGGAAACCGTATTCTTCACAAGCCTGAAGCGCAAGCGAACGAAACCGTGGCCTTCGCTTGCGCTTCAGGCTTGTGTCAAAATACCAATCATTGGTCGAAAACTTGCCGATGAACGGGCTGAGGGACTCTTCG
>JAEUIF010001433.1 GCA_016795185.1 Planctomycetia bacterium
CTCGCCTTGCCCTTGCTGGAGCAGACCGACACGACGTTCCGCGTGGCGCTGATCCGCGTGCTGGAAAACGGCCGCATGAACAAGGCCGCTCCCGAACTCGCAAAATGGCTGACCGATGCCGAGCGGCCGACCGAGGAACGCGCCGCCACGGCACGCGCGTTGCGCGTCCTGGGCGACAAGTCCAATGTGCCGGCGCTCAAGGAACTGGCGACCGCGAAGACCGTGGGAACGGAAGCCTTGCGGCTCGAAGCGTTGCGCAGCCTGGCGGCCCTGGACGCGGGACTCGGTCAGGCGACCGCGCATCAGTTGCTGAACGATGCGGACCGGATGCTGCAAACCGAGGCAGTCCGCGTCCTCGGCGCCCAGCCCGAAGGAGCGAAGTTTGCCGGGGAAGCGTTCCTGGCGAAGAAATTGCCGCGCGAGTTGTTGCCGCAAGTCGCGGAAGTGCTGCGGAAGCACGCGGATATGCACCCCGACCTGGCGAAGTTGTTGGCGGAGGTGCAAAAGCAGAAGTAAATGGTGAGCGGCGGGCTTTATCCCCGCCGTGGAACCGCCGGCGATTCGCCGGCCAGCGCAACAGCGAGCGGCGGGGTTTATCCCCGCCGTGAAACTGACAGCGATATGCTGTCGTTCAAAAAGTAGAAGGCCGACCTCACATCGGAGGTCGGCCTTTTAGTTTGTCCTATTGAATGCCGCCGTGAATCCGTATAGGGTTCAGCGGCAGCAGCGCGTCATTGAACCAGGCGCGCAGCCATTCTTCCTGCACGGCCAGATGGGGAACCTCGTCAACGCTGCTGCCGTTAAGCAACTCGCGCATCCGTACCGCCGGATCCGCTGCTGGCTGGGGCGGACAGATCGCCAGTTGCCCACAGCCGGCCGCGCACAGGACCAGGCACCACGTCAGCAGCCGAGCGACGCTCATGGCGCATCCTCGCAAGGGCAGCGTTCAGGCTGCTTACTGGATGCCGCCGTGGATGCGTTGCGGGTTCAGATGCGACGGCTGGTCGGTGAACCAGATGCGCATCCATTCTTCCTCGACCACCCGCAAATCTTCGGACTGGTTGAGGAGTTGCCGCATGCGGATATTCGGGTCGCTGGAATAGATGTTGATGAAACATCCGGTATTAGCCAGCGTCGTACTTGCCAACAGAATCAAAAACAGCCAGCGCCGCATGGCACGCCTCCCAGGGCAAACGATGCGATCGGTCTTGCTTTTTATATCGACCGCACCAGTGGCGAACTTGAGAGGGGCTGTGCCGATTGTCCGCCGCGTGCCAACAAAACGGCCCACGGCAGGGGACGCCGTGGGCCGCAGGGTGTATTGCTGGATTTTCAGTGAACTTCGGCGGGGCTGGGTTGCGGAACCTTGCGCGGGCGAGCAGGGGCCGGCTTGGCCGCTTCCACGCGGTCTTCCTGCCCGTTGCCTGGGAGCACGTCCGCTTCATCGTCATCGGCCTGGCCGTTGACCGCCGGCCGCTGCGCCGGCTTTTCCAGATGAGGGAGGTGGGTCATGCGGCTGACCCGTTCTTCCATTTCCTTGCCCGGCTTGAAGGTGACGACGTTCTTGGGTTCCACATCCACCTTGTCGCCTGTGCGCGGGTTTCTCGCCTTGCGTGCCTTGCGCCGCTTGACCTCGAACACTCCGAAGTTACGCAGTTCAATGCGGCCGTCTTGAATCAGGGTGTCCACGATCGCGTCAAACGTCCATTGCACGATTTCCTTGGTCTTGAGCTGAGTAAGTTCAGCGCGGTCGGCTATCTGCTTGACGATCTCTTTCTTGGTCACGTTTGAATACTCCTCCGAACGCAAGGCCCGGGCAGGCCCCCATCTTAGGATGCTTCAAGTGTAGATAGGACAAAGGTTAATGTCAAGCAAAAAGGCAGTGTCCGTGCGCTTCCACCCGCAGCTGACGGCCTGAAATCACCATTGTGGACGCGGGAGCGACTCGTTTCCGAACAGTCGGCGTGCAACTTGCGAACGCTGCCGGGGGTACTATTCGCAAAGGAACCAATCATGCGCTACGTCATTGCCATCCTCCTCCCGCCGCTGGGCATGGCGCTCTGCGGCAAAGTCATCCAGGCCATCATCTGCGCGCTGCTCATGTTCACCTGCGTGGCCTGGCCCGTCGCGTCGATCTGGGCGCTCCTGGTGGTCCAGAACCACGAGGCCGAGGAGCGCAATCGGCAATTGCTGGACGCACTCCGCCGCCGTCCCTGAACACTCGACGACAACCCAGGGGCCTTGCGGAAACTTTGTCGTCCATGCGATTTCTTCACAGGCCAGGTCGCCGTAAATCGCGGGAATCAGCGCCGCGCGGCCGGCGTGCCGCGCCCTGCGTGGTAGATTCCACTTGCTCACATCATGGAGGAGCGGTGAGGCAACGAGGCCGGCAACGGCCCGGGCAGTCGAACCGCCGCAGGATGCCGTTCCGGTCCGGCTGCGTGTCTTTCACGTTCAAGCCACCTTGACTGGAGGTTGTTCTCGCGATGAAGAGCTTTCTGACCTGCGCGTTCGGCATACTGGCCCTGGGTTTCTGGACCGTGCCCGTCCAGGCCGGCGAACCGGCGGTCATCACGCTGACTGGCTGCTGCCAGGGCGGCGGTTGCGGCCACGGCGGCTGCGGCCACGGCGGCTGCGGCTACAAGTCGGTTACCGCCGCCAGCTGTTGCGAAGACGACTGCTGCAAGCCCAGCTGCTGGGCCAAACTCAAGGACCGCCTCTTCGGGCGGACGGTCGATTGCTGCGAGCCCGCCTGCGCTCCGAAGTGCGACGCCTGCGATAGCTGCAAGCCCTCGTGGCGCGACAAGATGAATGGCTGGTTCAAGAAGAACGACTGCTGCGAACCGGTCTGCGAGAAGAAGTGCGATACCTGCGACCCGTGCTGCGAGAAGAAGAAGTTCAAGTTCAACTTCTCCTTCAAGAAGAAGAACGACTGCTGCAACGACTGTGGCGCGATCCACGTCGAGCACGCCGCTCCGGCGAAGGTCGAACCCAAGGCGGCCGAGCCCGAGAAGATCGGCCTGCCAATGCCCAAGGACGAGATGAAGTAATCGACTGCCGTCCGCACTCCCGTGCGACGGCAGGCTAGGGGGAGGCGGCCGCGCCGGGCCTGGCGCGGCCGCTTTTGTTTTCGCGGTTACTTGATGGTCGCCCGCAAGCGCATCTTCTCTTCCGGCTTGACACCGTCACCCGACGCGGTGACTGCCACGAAGCCGGCGCCCGGCGCTGCATCGGCGGTGGCCGTCGCGGTCACCTCGACGCCGTCCTTGCCCGCTTCGATCACGGCCGGCGCGATGGTCAGCCCCGGAACATCGGACGTATCGAACTCCAGCTTGATGTCGCCCTGGTAGATCAGCTCGACCTTCGATTCGCGGCGGTTGGCGTTGAGCATGAACTTCACGGACTTGCCCTTGGGCACGAGCAGGTCCGCGCCGCCCGCCAGTTCGATGGTTCCGCCCTTCATGCCGGCCTTTTCGGACGGTTTGGCGTCACCAGTGGTGGTCGTCTTCGTGGTGCCGGTGCCGGATGAACCGCAGCCGGCGGCGAGCAAGCTGCCCAGCAAGCATAGCGAAAGCGATAGTCTCATCGGTGCGTGGTCCTTGCAACAGGTGTCTTTGATCTCGGCCGCCGAGCAGCCGCAACGGATATTGCTATGACGTGTCCGGACGCGAAAACTCTCCCGCAAAGCCACCGCGCCCGCGTTTGAAGTACGTCGGGCTTTCCAGCCCGACACGCAGCGCCCGGCAACGGATTGCGCCCGCTCCACGGTGCCGTTTGATTCCGGCGCTGCGTGTCGGGCTGGAAAGCCCGACGTACTTCCGATGTCCCGTTGCGCGCCGCGCTAACGGTCCCGGTACAGGATGATTTGCGTCCAGCCCGAACCCTTGGCGGCTTCGAGCGAAGTGGGGCGGGCCGCCTTCGGCGAGCTGTTGCAAATTTTGATCTTGTTGGTCCTGAGTTCGTAAATGCCCGGCGTCACCGTGCCGTCGGCGTGGACGAAATCGATCGTCTTCAGCTTCTGGGTCGGGTCGATCTTGAAGCCGCATTCGTTGTTCTTGCTCAGGCGGATGACCTTGCCCTCGGCGCGGTCGCCCTTGAAGATCACTTTCGCGCCAAGCAGCAGGTCGGAGGACATCTCCTTGCCGTCGCTGGTCACGCCGATCACGCTCCAGGTGCCCTGCATTTCGTCCTTGTCCTTCTTGATCGCTTCATCCTTCGATGGCCCGGCGGCCAGCAGCAAGCCCACGCCCAGCACTAGCAGGCAGCGCAACTTCATGGCAGACTCCTCGGTGGCTCGGACAAACGGGAAGCGCACGGAAGGGCAGTAACTGGCGAGACTAACCGCGCTGGCGCGGGCTGTCAACCGCCGGCCGGAGTTGGCTGAAGCATGAGCCGCAGCCCCTCCTCGAAGCCGATGGTGGGTTCGTAGCCAAGCTCGGCCCGCGCCAGGCTAATATCGGCGCAGGAATGACGCACGTCGCCAGCGCGCGCGGCGCCATGCTGCGGCGACAGGTCCGTGCCCAGCACGCGATTCAGCGCGGCCGTCAGATCGAGCAGATTGACCCGCCGGCCGGTGCCGACGTTGTAGCTCTTGCCCGCCGCGCTCGGAGCCAGCGCCGCCTTGCGCAGCGCCTGCACCGCATTGGCGACATAGGTGAAATCGCGGGTCTGCAAGCCATCGCCGTGGATCAGGGGCCGGCGGCCGGCGGCCATCAGGCCCGCGAAGATGGCAATGACGCCCGAGTAGGGACTATCGGCCCGCTGGCGCGGGCCAAAGATGTTGAAGAAACGCAGGCACACGGTTTCGAGCTGGTAGCTGGCATAAAACGCCTGGGCATAGTATTCGGAAGCCAGCTTCGCGGCGGCATACGGCGACAGCGGACGCAGCGGGTCATCCTCGCGCTGCACCTCGCCTTGCGGCACGCCATAAGCGCTGCTGCTGGCGGCCAGCACCACGCGCCGCACGCCGGCCTGCCGCGCTGCGTCCAGCACGTGCAAGGTGCCGGTGGCACACACGCGATGCGTCACGTCGGGCGCTTCGACGCTGCGCTGCACCGAGGCGATCGCGCCGAGATGGTAAACCGTCGCGGTGCCTTGCACGGCCTGCTGGACCGTGGCCGGGTCGGCGAGGTCGCCCGCGACCAGTTCCGGCGCGGGTTGAATGTGTTCGAGGTTAGTCCGCAGACCGGTGCTGAGGTCGTCCAGCACGCGGACGCGCTGTCCTGCCGCCGTGAGCGACTCGACCAGATGTGAACCGATGAACCCCGCGCCGCCCGTAACCAGACTGAGGTTGCTCACGGTCCCTCCTGGAATGAGCGAATCTCGCAGCGCTCGCCTTTGGCTCGCGGCTAAACGCTGTTATTCAAACAGCGCTTCGACGTAGGCGTCCGGGTCGAAGGGTTCGAGGTCCTCGATCGACTCGCCGACGCCGACGAACCGCACCGGCAGCCCCAGCTTCTGTTTGACGCCGAAGATCGCGCCGCCCTTGGCCGTGCCGTCGAGCTTGGCCAGGATGACACCCGTGCATTGCACGACTTTCTTGAACTGCTCGGCCTGGGTGATGGCATTCTGGCCCGTCGTGGCGTCCAGC
>JAEUIF010001440.1 GCA_016795185.1 Planctomycetia bacterium
GGTCCGCACAGCGGACCCTACGAGAATTCTGTAGGGTCCGCTGTGCGGACCGTGACGCCTGAGGTAGCCCCATGCCTGCTCTGGTAACCTGGTTCTTCGACGTACCGGGCGTCAAGTTGTACTCGGTCGAATGGGGACGGAGTTGGCACGGCCATCACTTCGGCGGAGCGCCGCCGCACGACGGCATCGTGCCCCGAGTGCTGGAACGGCCAGCCCATCTGTTTTTCAGCTTCAACCTCGATGACCAGCGACTCGGCATCCGTATTCCGGGCGTGCGCTGGCTGCCGCTTTACTTCCCGCTGCGCCAGGGACAGTTCGCCTACCGAGTCATATCGGATTCGAGCATCGAGATATGTCCTCAGCGCATCGAGTTCGGTTTGGAGGGCAAACGTTGGCACCTGGAGAATCGGCCGCCGCCCTTCGCTCCGCGCTCCGTGAAGTTGCTCCAGCTTGCGTACGATCCCGGCGACCCGATGCAAGCCATGCTCTGGGGCGATGTTTACGGAGTACACATCCTGTCCGCGGCGCAGAAGGAACGACTCACCAGAGAGGTGCCAAAAGAGTACCGCAGAATCCACGGCAGAGTCTTGCGCAGCGACGACGGCAAACCGCTGAAATCGTTCGATCCGGGGTTGCTCGGCCTGTTCAGCGCGTTTCTGCAAGGCCATCCCCACAGCCGTTGTCCGAACCGGCGGTGCGCCAATCGACGGGTCAACGGCCGCATGAACCTGTTTTTGCACCTGCGCTTTGACGAGGAGCAACCGGGCACCGATGTGGAGAACCTGCTGTACGAGGAACTGGGCGGCGGCAATCTTGGGGAACTGATCTTTGAGTTCTGTCCGCGATGCTGCGCCATTCGAGTAAGTTCTCAATGCACCTGATGCTCCAGCGACCAGGGCAAGACCTGCGACGTGTCGGATGGACTCGGGGCAAATCGCCAGGAATGACAAGCCATGAGCCATGATGCCGAACGACCGGGTTGGTGGGAACTGCACCTGCGTCATGCGCGCGGCGAGCCGCTTTCGGAGGAGGAACAACAGCAATATGCGGCGGAAATGGCTCGCCAGGATCATGAAGCGGCCCCGTTGGGGAATCTTGATACGTTGAAGAAACTGCGTAACGAGTTGGACGACTTGCTGGAGGAGAACACCCAGCTGCGTAGCCGGCTCGAACAGTTGCTCAACATGGTGGCTGAAAGTCACATCAAACTCGATTCGCAGCGCCGCCGAGAAACGTGACGCCTCCACGCTTCTCCGAAGCGTCGCGAACCAACAAACCACTCAACAAATTGCTGCTGGCAACCACTCGCCCCGGACGATAATATACGTAGACGTACTTTCCGTCCGGAGTCTGGCTGATGTTGCTTGCCGACGCCGCAGCCCTGCGCCACCTGGATGTCGAAACCCTGCTGCTGCCGGTGCTGGTGCAGCTGATCGTCATCCTGCTGGCTGCCCGTCTGTTCGCCGTCCTCTTTCGCAAGATCGGCCAGCCGGCGGTGGTCGGCGAGATTGCCGCCGGCTTGATCCTCGGGCCGTCGGTCTTCGGGGCGCTGTTCCCGGAAGCGGCGCGAGCCATCTTTCAGCCCACGCTCGGCGGGTTGTCGCCCGAACTGTCCGACGCCTTGCTGACGAAGATTTTCAATGTACTGAGCCAGCTGGGCTTGATCTTCCTGCTGTTCCTGGTCGGCCTGGAGTTCGATTTCAGCCATCTGCGCTGGCACGGGCGCTCGGCGGTGGCCATCTCCGTGGCGGGCGTGGCGCTGCCGTTCGCGCTCGGCGTGGCGCTCGCGGGGTGGATGGTCGAGCACATCGAACCGCACCCGGCGCGGCCTGGCCCGGTGCCGACCCTGGGCTTCACGCTGTTTCTCGGAGTGGCCATGTCGATCACGGCCATTCCCGTGCTGGCTCGCATCATGATGGAGCTGGGCATCACCCGCACGCGCGTCGGCACGGTGACCATTGCCGCGGCGGCGGTGGACGACGCCAGCGGCTGGGTGCTGCTCGCCGCCATCGCCGCCACTGTCAACGCCCAGTTCGAGATTGGCCGTTCGCTGCTGATGATCGGCGGCACGGTTCTCTTCACCCTGGGCATGGTCTTCATCGTCCGGCCCCTGCTGCTCCGCGGCCTGGCTGCACTGCGCCGCGATGGCCAGCTCGCCCTGGGGCCGAACGCGCTGGCGCTGCTGCTCGCCCTGCTGTTCGCCTGTTCGATCCTGACCAACCTCATCGGCATCTTCGCGGTCTTCGGCGCGTTCCTGCTGGGAGCGATCCTGTCGGACCAGACGGACCTGCGCGACGCCGTCGCGGCTGGCCTGCGCGGCCTGGTGACGGTTTTCTTCCTGCCGATTTTCTTCGCCTACACCGGTCTGCGCACCGACGTCGGCACGCTGAATTCCGCGTCGCTCTGGCTGTTCTGCGGCCTGGTGCTGCTGGTGGCGATCATCGGCAAGTTCGCTGGCTGTGGGCTGGCGGCCTGGCTGAGCGGCCAACCCTGGCGCGAGGCAGCCTGCATCGGCGCC
>JAEUIF010001448.1 GCA_016795185.1 Planctomycetia bacterium
AGCGCCGATGACGTAATCGCCCGAGCGCTTGACCGCGAACTCGACGGCTTCATCCGACAGCTGCAAGCGCATCTTCTTGTCGTAAATTTTGATGATGTCGCGCCGGTCGTCGGCTTCCGGATAGGGAATGTGCAGGTGGAACTCGAACCGCCCCGGACGCAGCAGGGCCGGGTCCAGGCTTTCGACAAAGTTCGTGGTGCCGACCACGAAGACCATTTCCTCGCGGTGGAAGCCGTCCATCTCGGTCAGCAACTGGTTGACCATCGAATGCTCAACGCCGCTGCCCGTGTACGTACCGCGCGCCGTGGCGAAGGAGTCCAGTTCGTCGAAGACGATGATCGACGGCGCGGATTGCCGGGCCTGGTAGAAGATGCGCCGTAAATTTTCCTCGGACTCCCCAACCCATTTACTCTTCAGCTCCGGGCCGGAAACGATGGTGATAGCAGCGCCGATGGCCGCCGCCATCGCCTTGGCGAAGAGCGTCTTGCCCGTGCCGGGTGGGCCCCAGAAGATCATGCCCTTGGGGATCAGCTCTTCGAGGCGCTTGATTTCCTCGGCGTCGTCCACCCGGTCCTTGTGGGCGAGCACGTCGAGGATTTCCGAGCGCAGCCGTTTCTTGACGCGCGCGTAGCCGCCGATGTCGCGCTCCAGGTCGATGCTCGGCACTTCCAGCGAGCCGACCAGCGTGGCCTGCCGCAGTTGCCGGACGGCGTGCTTGGCGTCCGCTGGATAGTCCTCGCCTTCGAGGGTCGAAAGCAGCTTGCGCAACCGGGCGGCGTTGACGCCGGAGACGTGCTTGTAGAGCTGCCAGGGGTTGAACTCCCGGCCGAACTTTCGGCTTTCCTTCTGCGTGATGAGCTGGCGGAGCTTGTCGCGCTTCAGGCCCACCAGGCTGACGCGATGCAGGAACAGGTTCTCGATGACTTTCGGCACCGAGAACGACGGATCCTTGAAGCCGAGCCAGACCAGTTCCGGGTTTTCGTAGAGCAGCGGGATGACCTCGCGCGCCTCGGCCGTCAAGCCGCCCTGGCCGGTGGTGAGCAGGTCGAGGTGGGGCAGCACGACCACCCGGCGTTCGACCGCGCCGCGTACGGCTTCGCGCAGCTGCGCGATCATGGTGCCGATCAGGCCGAGCGGCATGGCCGGCTGCTGCTCGCCGGCATGGGGCCGCCCGTCGAGGTACAGGCAGCGCAGCCCAGCCTGCTTGACGCGATTGCGCACATTGACGAACAGGAACGGCGCCACGTCCTTGTCGCACTCGATCAAGCAAGGCAGCCCACGCTGCAACTTGGACGACACCTCGGCCAGTTCGGTTGCATAGGCGGCTTCGACGGCCTGCTCGATGGACAACTGCTGCGGCAGGTCTTTTTCGGGGATGAAGATGGACATGCGAATTTCCGATGCCAGTGAAGCAAAGATCGGCTGCGGCGGGGCGGGCGATCACGGACCCGTACCCACTTCTGAAATCACCCGTTCGGCCTCCGGCCGAGTCAGGCCAAAACTCTCGACGAACTTTACCACCTGATCGCGCTTGGCTTTGGCAACCTTGTTGGTGTAGATGGCCCCTACGGGAACGATCGCGCCGCCAACCATGCCGCGCTCCTCCACTAAGGTGTATGTGACGTTCCCCAGTTGACTGCGCGAGAGCCAAGCCCTCGGCTGGTACTTCCCGCCCGCCAGATTCGTGCGCAGAATCGAAATGAGTCCGCCATGAATCAGGTAGTCGATGATCGCTTGCCGGTCGAGCGGCGCGGGGGTTTCCCCGGCCGGGATGGCTTCCATTTCGCTTTCGGGCAATTCGAGCGTCATTGGGTCGAAGGGGTCCAGCGGAACATCGACCTGGAAAAGTCGCCGGCCCTGGACGCCGATAGGACCCCGATCTTCCACGACAACCCCACTGATCCTGCGCTTGCCAAAGTTGAACCGAACCCGGTCCCCTACGCGAAACGCTGGCTGTTGCTTGGACCTGCTCATTGGCTGTCCTCCTCACCATGCGGCTTGCCTGGTCGTCGTCCAGGCCAGCAACGAATCCGATGGCATCGGGCGAACCACCAGCTTTCGACTGGCGCACCGCAGGTGATCGCAGCGACATCATCCGAGAGTGCATGTCGGCCGGCGCTTCAGCCGCCAGGATAAACCCGGCGGCTCGCCAACGTGAGTCCGGCCTCGCGAAGTAGTCAAGCATCTCGCGCGGCCTACTGAGACTGACGTGGCGGCCAGCGTCCGTTCTGTCGCCATTCCCGAAGCGCATCGTGGTGATGCCGGTCGCCCATCGCTGCTCGACAGCAGTCTATCCAAGCTGACGCAGTGGCATTGTCCGACGAGACTGCGCCGGACTCCAGGAACGTCGCAAAGTCAGCAAGGAACTCTGCCCAACCGGATGCCAAAACACACTTGTGTTCTTCGTCTCGACCAAAGTTAATGACTTGGCCAATCGTGCCGGCCGGTCCAGGCGTCAGGTCCACTCCAAGATGATTGCCGCCACCGTCAGAGGTTAGCGGAATCCAGCCAGGAACTGTGTATGCAAGTGCAATGGCCCTCTCCGGGAAAGACTTCATATTGTCCCGGAATTCTTCGTTGTAGTCCTCAACTTCTCTCCACACCTGCCAGCGGCGAACGACGTCCTCAGCCGTCAGCATTTCGTCCCCAAACAAGAAACGACCAGCACCGTTGTGGATCGCGAAAGATTCGCGGACGTCGGTGGGCAATGTCTGCCCGATGGCTCGCTCGATCGCGTCAATTTCTTCAGCAGTCGCGCCTAGATTGAACACGCTGACCAAACCTGGACAATGGCGCTGGCACCAGGTTTCAATCCGATTCCACGCACTCCGTGCCGCAACTGCCAACCAGTACCCAGCTTGATGTCGGCCTGCGGCACGACACCATGCTTCAGAGAGCGTCTTGCCTGCCGATTGGTATCGGGCAAACGCCGCGTGCCACTCAGCTTGTCCCAGCGGGAGGACAGTTAGCTCGTGCTCGGCTCGCAGAAAATTGCTGCCTGGCTTCCCGTGTTCTTCCAACCAATCAGCGTAGACCAAACGCAGCGCATCATCATCTGGGGCATTGGCAATCGCCGCAAGAAATGCTGCTTCGTCGCTCATGTCGTTTGATTGCCCAATAGTCTATTCGCTACAAAACAGATCCCTGTCGTAGTCGTTGGGAGCCTGACGCGCCACCACTCGTTGGAGCGACCCTTCACACCTCCAGCACGATCGTCAGCGCGCCGCTTTCGGCGTCTTCGGTCATTTCCTTGATCGCGCCGAGCGTGGCGGCTTTTTGCTTCAGGGCTTCGGCCGTGACGCGGTTTACCGCGCGGTCGAGTTCTTGGCGCAGGTCGGCGAGCTGGGCTTCCAAGGCGTCGGTGGCGGACTTTTGCAGCTCGGCTTCCTTCGTGCCGGCTTGCTTTTCCAGGTCGGCGACCAGTTCCTTGCGGAGCTGGTCCTTCATCTGCGTCGCGTTCGGGCCGGCGTCGTCCCAGGCGCGGCCCACCCGTTCACCTTCCAGCTCGACGCTTTCCTGGCGCTCGGCTTCTACTTTGACCGTCCCGGCGCGCGGATCGACCGTGACCGTGACGCCGTTCTGCGAGCGGACCAGCTCCTGGCCCTGTTCCTCGAAGCCGCGGCGCTTCAGCTCCTCTTTCAGCAGGTCGGCCATCTGGTCCTTCGGCAGCACTTCGAGGATTTCCAGCTGGGTGCTGACGTGGTCCCTGGCGCGGATGATGCGCTTCAGGTTTTCCTTGACGGCGATACGATAGGCACGGCTCATGATCGGCCCTCGGTTTGTACACTCAGGGGGTCCAGTTCACGGATGATCCGCTGGGCCCGGGCGGCCAGCTCATCGCCGGCCCAGCGCTCCCATTCTGCTTTGACTAGCTGGCTGGCCGCGTAGCCCTCGTCGAAGTAGCCCACCGACCGCGCTTGCCGTTCCCAGTGCTGGAAGCGCTCCACGCGGTTGACCAGCGCCAGCGCGGCCCGGTAGGTTTCCACCCGGTCCGCGACGCGGGTGCCGGGGTTGCAATCGGGCGACACCCAGAGCTGCGCGCCGGCGTCCGGCGTCAGCAGCTTCGCCGCCGCGTGCAGCAG
>JAEUIF010001461.1 GCA_016795185.1 Planctomycetia bacterium
GCGCGCCCGGGGCGCTCGGCCCGGGCCAAGTTCGGGGGCCTGGGTCGCGGATGAACCGAACGCCGCCGTCGTCAGGTCGAGCTTCAACGGAGTGAAGCGTGGACTGCCGCGGCGCTGCGGGTCGTTCCAGCCGAAGATTGCCGTGCGGCCGTCGAGGTACAGCAGCGTCCACTGGTCGGCATCGGCCAGCATGCGGCGCAGCGCCTGCTCGGACTGGTGCGAGCGCGATCCGCTGAGAATCACGTGGTTGATGCCGTGTTTGCGAAAGACCGCTTGCCAGTCGGCTGGGGGTTCGTGGGTCGTCGGCGCGGGCGTCTGGAGCAGCGCGCGGCGCACGTCTTCGTATTCGCCCAGGACATGGCGAAACAGGCTGTAGCGACTATCGATGAAGCCCTTCTGTTCGGGACAGAACCAGGCGAAAGCGTTGGCGGACTCGGGCAACAGGTTGAAACCGCGGTCGTCCGGGCCGAGCCAGCCTTGCATGCGCCAGTAGGCCAGTTTGTAGCTGACTTCCTTGAGCGACGGTTCGACCTCCACGCCCCAGGCGACGCGCCGTTCCAGCTGCGGATTGCCCGGCGCCAGGTGCAGCCAGCCCGGCCAGGCCGCGACCGTCAGGCCGACGAGCAGGAGCAGCGTCAGCACCCGGCCGATGAGGCCGAGTTTCAGCGCCACGGTATCGGCGTCGCGCTCCTTGCCCACACGGCGGGCGGCAGCGATGTCTTGTAGGTTCAAGGCAGTGATCGGCCCCGCGACCAGGGCGAAGAATGGCACCAGCAGCATCGACGAGGCGCTGAGAAGGGCGAACACGAACCACATCAACAGCCGCCAGGCGCGCCAGCGGCGGCTCGCTATCCAGGAAATGGCTCCGAGCACCAGCAACGGATAGTAGGCCATGCCGGCGAAATTCAGGCCGACCGGCAGCGACAAGTAGCGCGTATCGAAGGGACTCAGAAACAGCAGCAAAAAGCGCGGATCGTCGCGCAGCGCGGGAAAGCGCTGGCCCGCGAACAACTCCGGCGGCAGCTGGGTGACTGCCCAAATGTGATGCGGATTGAGCAGGCAGGCCGCCAGGCCGACGAGCAGCACCAGGAGCAGCGTGCGGCGTTCCTCGGGGGCGGGCGCATCCGCGGTGCCGCGCTCTGGAGCCAGCGCTTCCTGCAACGCTTCGCCGAGCCAGTACAGGCCGACGAGCAGCGGTCCCAGGATGAACCAGCCGTCGAGATTGACCCAGAGCGCGAACAGCGGCGGCAGCACCCAGAGCCGGCGCGGCGACGCGGTGAGCAGCACGCGCCAGCCCTTGGCCGCACCCGCTTCGGGCTTGCCGTCCCGGATCAGGAAATAGAGCGTCAGGCCGAGCAGCAGCATGGAGACGCTGATCGGGCCGAGGATCATGCGCGAGGCGGCGGCCAGCACAGCCAGCGTGGTGCAGAGCACGGGCAGCCAGAGGCTGACGCCCCGGCGGCGGATGCTCAGCAGCACGCTGGCCAGCAGCGTCATCGCCAGCGCCTTGAGGACCACGACGACGGTCCCGTCCCAGCCCAGCGGCCCACGGCACAGCGAGGTGAATCCATAAAGCAGCAGATCGTAGAGCCAGGAGTGATTGACCCAGTAGACGCCGCCGGTCGTGTAGGCGAACGGATCGACGCCGAACTGGACTTTTCCTTCGGCCAGCAGCCGGCCGGCGGCTAGGTGGAGCCAGTAATCGGTATTCCGCACCACGAATGATGACAGGAAGAAAGTCAGCACGAGGAGCGCCAGCACCGACAGGCGGTCGAGGCCGGCGATGTCCCGACGTAGCCGTTCCGTGGCGGCCGGGGCCGGCGTGCTGGCGGGAGGTAGTGCGGCTGGCTGGGGTTCCTGCGCTTCGCTCATGGCTGATTGGTCCCGGATGCCCGGACGGGCGCGGTCGTCGGCAGCGGGGCAGCGGCCTCGCGCAACGGAGCAACGATCCGACGGGTCGCCGAACTGGCTGCTCGTTTTGTACCTGGCTGACCCGCGTGCGCCAATGCCGGGCGGTGGGTGCAAGAAGCGTTGGTGAGAGGGTGGGTGGGTCCAAAGGTCAGGAATAGCTGTCAGCGATCAGCTTGAAGCTGTCAGCTATTCCTGATCGGACTACTTCGCGGGCTTGCGTGGTTCTTCCGCCAGTTCGGCCACGGCGCGGACCTTGCCGTCCGGTTCGCGGAGCGTCAGCAGCACGCGGGCACCTGGCTTCAACTGGTCAAAGGCGACCGGCTGATTGTTCTTCGTGGTCGCGGTGGCGCTGCTGGAAACCGCCAGCGTCAGATGAGCCGGCCGCTGATTGGCTTCCTGGACCGTGACGGTTAGCCGGCGTTTCTCACCGTCGGCGCTCTTCAGCACCCCGATGATGCCGGGTTGCTTGTCTGAAGGCACGTCGCCCAGGTTCTTCCATTCCCGGATCGCACGCACCGAACGCTCATCGGCCGACAGCAGGATCGCCACGCGCATGTCCGGCTTGAGGTCCGCCAGGCGGGCTTCCGGCTTGGCCAGCACGGCGACGCGCACGTCCTTCGGCAGGCGCAGCGTGTGCTCGACGGCTTCTTCCTCGTGCTGCACGGATACCGTCAGTTCGTTCCGTCCCGCACTCACCGTACGCACCTGCGCGAAGACGCAGACGCCGAGGCGGTCGTCCGCATCGGTACGGGCAGCGGGCACGACGCCGAGCAGAAGCAGGAACGCGGTGAACGGCAAACGGACGGCTGGTCGCATTGCAAAACCTCGCGGACGGCGAAAATGCGGGCGTTTGCTGCCCATACTTCACCCGAAAGGACGATTTGTTACGTACCAATCAACCCGTATTTGATATTTCCGGATAAAGCATACACAAAGTAGGTCAGGCTTTCCAGCCTGACTTTGGCGCAGCAGTAGACGGTCTGGTCGAACGGGCGCAGTCCGTGACCGGGGCGAAAGTCAGGCTGGAAAGCCTGACCGACGAGGATTGCCCGACAGTCTTAATCGCGCTTGGGGGAAATCAGACGCCCGAAAGCTACCAGCACGCAGCCGCCGACAAAGGCCACCCCGATGCTGCCCCAGAAACCGACCACGCCCTCGACGAAGAAGGAGAAGAGAAACCCGCCGATGAAAGAGCCGAGCAGCCCCATGACGATGTCCATGAAACAGCCGTAACCTCGGCCGCGCATGAACAGCCCGACCAGCCAGCCGGCGATCAGGCCGACTACCAGCCAAGAGCAAAGACCGCCGGGCGCCTGGTACAAATCCGCGAACATGTCGCACCGTCCTTTCCGTATCGACTTCCAATCCAGGGCCGCCAGTGCGGCACCAGAAGACCAACTGCTGCAACTCTGGGTGGCACGCCCTCGGTACTCCGAGGGCGTGGGAGTCGCTCCACGCCCTCGGAGTACCGAGGGCGTGCCACCCAACCGCTGTCATCTTACGATGGTCGCTGGCTTTCAGACGAAGAGTCGTTCCCAAAAGAAAATTCCATTTTCCTGCAAGGTCCGACCGACCGCCGGGCAGAATAGGGTGATAGACCTCGGAGAGTCTGCATGGCCGGTTCGTCGATGGACCGCTTCGTTCGTTATCTGCGCCAGCTGGCCGGTGCGCCCGGCGAGGCGAGCGACGGCGCGCTGCTGGACCGTCTTGTGCGCGACCAGGACCAGGCCGCGTTCGAGTCGCTGTTGCAGCGTCACGGGCCGATGGTCTTGCAAGTCTGTCGGGGCATGCTGCGCGACCCGCACGCGGCGGATGATGCCTTCCAGGCGGTGTTTCTGGTACTGGTGCGGCGCGCCGGTTCGCTGCACGGCCGGGGTTCGCTGGGCGGCTGGCTGCACGAGGTCGCCCAGCGGGTGTCGCTCAAGGCGCGCGGGACTGCCGCCCGCCGCTGGTTGCATGAAAGGCAAGCGGGTGCCATGACCGAAGAAGCCTGGACCGATGCCGCCCCCGACAACCAGGACCTGCGTCCGGTGTTGACCGAGGAATTAAACAGGCTGCCGGAGAAGTATCGCACGCCGCTGGTACTCTG
>JAEUIF010000014.1 GCA_016795185.1 Planctomycetia bacterium
CGCCCCGCAGCGGCCGGCTGTACTTCGCGGGCAAGGGGAATGTCGCCTATCGGAAGGATGCGAGCTGGGGCGGGGCGTTTTCCGTCTGGGTCAACACCGACCCCGACAAGCTGCTGCAAACACCGTTCTGCGATCCGGTGCTCATCACGCAGAAGGGCTTCAACAACGGCAGCATCTGGGCGCACTTCAACGATGCGAAGCCCCGCGCCTTGCAAGCCGGCACCTATCCCAGCATCCCCGACGGGCAGGAGCCGGTGCCCGAGGAAGACCCCAAGGCTCCGCTGACGCGCTTCCTGAAGCCCGGCTTCCGCGAGGGCGACTGGCATCACCTGGCGCTGACCTGGGACCGTTTCAATACCGGCAAGCGCGACGCCACGCACACCCTGTACATCGACGGCAAGAAGATCGGCGAGCTGAAGAATTACGAGGTCGGCATGGACTGGGACCTGGACAGGACACGGGTCTACTGCGCGGTCAACCTGATCGGCCGGCTGGACGAACTGGCGGTCTTCAATCGGCCGCTGACCGGCGACGAAGTGATGCTGTTGCACCGGAAGCCTGGCGTGCTGCAAGCGCTGAAACGCCGCGCACCGTGAGCGGATTTGCGCAAGCGGCATGCGGTGACGCCGAAGTACCTGCAAGGCAGGCACGCGGCGCGGGCTGACGGAGGACGATGGTGAATTTCTCGGACCTGTTCATTGTGCTGGCGTCGGGCTCGGCGCTGTACGGCCTGATCGTGGCCGTCACGCGCCGCCGAAACTTCCTGATCAAGGCGGTCAACCCCCACCGGGGCACCTGGTTCGTGGCGGCGGTCTCGATCCTGTGGGTCGGCGTCAGCTTGCTCCGCTGGGAAGCGGGCACCTGGGACCTGACGACGTGGGGTTCGCTGATCAAGCAGCTGGTCACGGACCTGCCCGCGCCGCCGCGCGTCAAGGTGGCCTCGATGGCCGTCTTCCTGAGCGTGCTGTTTCTCGTGCTGGTGGTCTGGTGCCTGGCGTTTCTGCCGCGCGACCCCAGCACGTTCCGCCGCCCGGGCGACCGCAAGACGGCGTTCAAATACTACGTCGAGAGGCTGGCCGGCGGACTGGACTACGCCCAGCTGGCCTGGGGCGACGGCGAACGCCTGGAGGAAGCGGCCGACCGCAAGCACATTCAGCAGATGTGCCCGCACCTGCCGAAGATTCAACCCACCGCGAACGAGCCGCCGCGGACGCGCACCGCCGACGAGCAGATACAGTTCTGGCGGGAGATGGGCGGCATCATCCATCAGCGGATGGGCGAACTCGACGGCCTGATCGAGCACGCCCACCACGGCCGCAACCGCCGCATCGCCTTCGACGCCGAGTACGGCGGCTTCTTCTTCAAGTACCTGCGGTTGCCCGATCCGCACAGCAAGATCGACCACGGGCTCTACCTGTTCGCCGCGACCCTGAACCAGGAGGCCTTGGACAGCCAGACGGCGGAGGAGCACTTCCACCTGCTGCTGCAAGCGTTGCAGCACATCGACCGCAGCGTGCGCACGCTGTAGCGCTCAGAGCCGGTGCGAAACGGGGACGGGACTCGTTGCCGGAACGGCCCGCAGGGGGCTTCGCACAACGAGTCCCGTCCC
>JAEUIF010000090.1 GCA_016795185.1 Planctomycetia bacterium
GGCTCGCCGCCGGCTGTCCGGCGATCGACCGGAGGGCCAGCCGATGAGTGACACCGACCTGATTGCGCTGGGCGAGCGACGGCGCGATGAGGGCACCGCCCGCGCTGCTCGCCGCCGCGCTACCCGACGAACCGACGCAGCGCACACTGTGGGACTGATGACCTGGGACCGGCACCCGGTCGGTTGCCGCCGCCGGGTGCCCTTGATGGGAGTTTGCACATGCACGAACGAAAGAAGCTCACGGATATTCTAGCCGGTTCGGAGCGCGATGAGCTAGCTAAAGCCTTCACCCAAACGAAGGCAGCCGATGACTTCGCGCCGCTGCCACGGGGCGAATATGTCGCGCACGTTGTCGAGGGGTTGCTGGACACGACGCGCAAGGGCAAGCCGGAATATCGACTGACGTTCCGCGTTGCCGAAGGCGAATACGTCGGCCGCCGCTTCTGGCACCACTGCTATCTGACGCCGGCCGCGCTGCCGTTGGCCAAGCGCGACTTCGCGAAGCTCGGCATCACCAGCTTGGAACAGCTGGACCATCCGCTGCCGGCCGGCATCCGCTGCCGGGTGACGCTGGCCCTTCGGCGGGATGACGACGGGGCCGAGCAAAACAAGGTGAAACGCTTCGAGGTTATCGGCATTGACAAGCCCGAACCTGATGCCTTCGCGCCGGCCGATGCCGTCCAGGGGACGCCGCTGGCCGACGCTGGCACGCCGTCGACCAGCCAAGGCGAAACGAAGGAGCTGTTTCCGTTCGGTGCCAACGGCACCTGGGGAGGGCATTGACCGATGCCCCTGCCTTACGCCTTTCGCATTGTGGGGCCGACCTGGGAGCGACGCCGGCTGGTCGATGCCGGCGCTGCCTTCCAAGCCTACGCCGCCTGCGATGACAGGGCCGAAGTACACCGCGAAGCGTACCTGTCCGCGTTCCACTTCGGCGAGGACTTCCGCCAGCTGCTGCAATCGACCGGCTCGACGGCTGGCTTTGCCGGGGCCTGCTGGTCGGCCTGGACGTGGTTCGACATCGACCGCGCCGACAATCTCGACTCCGCCTTGGCGGACGCTCGCCGGCTCGCCGCCTTCGTGCTGGCACGCTACTCGACCCTCGACGATGACGACCTACTCGCCTTCTACTCCGGCTCGAAGGGGTTCCATATCGGCATTCCTTCGGGACTCTGGACGCCGCCGCCGGCCGCCGAGTTTCACCGCGCCGCCCGGCGCTGGGCCGAGTCCCTTGCGGAGCGCGCCGGGGTGGCCATCGACACCGGAGTGTATGACAAGGTACGCGCCTTCCGCGCTCCAAACTCAGCGCACCCAAAGACCGGCCGGCACAAGCGCCGGCTGTCGCATGGCGAACTGATGGGCCTGTCCCTTGGCCGCATCTTGCAGCTGGCCGCGCGGCCCGAACCCTTCGACTGGCCGTCGCCGCCTGGCACCGATGCGCAAGCTGTCGCCGACTGGCGCGACGCACTGACAGCGGTCTGTCAGCAGGACGAAGCGAAGGCGAAGCGACGGGCCGAGAGCAACGGCACACCGTCGCTGAACCGGCTGACGCTCGATTTCATCCGCGACGGGGCGGACCACGGGGACCGCCACCGCTTGCTGTTCTCCGCCGCCGCCAACCTGGCGGAGTTT
>JAEUIF010000162.1 GCA_016795185.1 Planctomycetia bacterium
CCACGGTGGAGACGCGCACGCCCCAGGTGCGCTCGATGAAGTCGAGCGTGTCGTAGCGGGTGGCCTGGGGATGGCTCAGGATGAACTCGGCGATGGGGCCGGCATAACGGGGCAGCAACTTGCCGTGGGGGCGCCCGGCCAGGCGGTGGTGCGCCGCCTGAATCGCCTCCTTGGAGGAGACGCCTTGCTGCTGCGAGGCCGTGGGTCGGCTGCAACCGACCAAACGGGCGAGTTGCGCGACCTTGAACCCCGAGTGGCAGTGGAGCAGGAAATGGCTGAGCAAACGGCTGGAGTAGTAATCGGTGCCGCAGCGCTGCCGGAAGGCAAAGGCCGCCTGCAACAGGCCACGATGTTCGGCCGTCAAGCGCTGCTCGGCGATCTGTGCTTGGGAGAGCCATTGTGCGAAGGTGCTATCCGTAGTTGTCATGAGGAATCCTCCCTGCACTCCGGGCAGAGAGGATTGTAGTCCGTAACGATCCGAAATTAAGCGATTCAGCCCGAAAAACCGTTTGGTGCTAGTCGTTATCGACCCGAAGCAAACAGACTTCACCGTGTTCGCGAATCTGCCGCACCTTCGCGACGGCGAGGTTATCACGGATGCGGACCGGGGAGTGGAAGTAGTCCGAGAGATCGCCGAACACGACATGCAGCAGCGGTCCGATCAGTTGCAGAAAGCCAAATGCCGGGATATCAAGGCCTACAACCTCGCTCACCCCAAAAAGCCAATTCGGCCCCTTGTCGTCGTCATCGACGAGTACGCTGACCTCGTCGCTGTCCTGGGCAAGAAGGACAAGGAGGATTTCGAGCGGGTCATCAGTCGGATCACTGCCCGCGGCAGAAATGTCGGCATTCACCTGATTCTTGCGACCCAGCGGCCGACGGCGGACATCGTGACGGGAAACATCAAAGCAAACATGGCCTGCCGGATTTCGTTCAGCCTGCCGTCAAGCCGGGACTCGCAGGTTGTCCTCGATGAACCAGGTGCGGAGCGCCTGTTGCGCAACGGCGACATGCTCCTGATGCTGGAAGGCAAGCTCACACGCTTGCAAGGGTACTACGTAGATCAGGCGAAAATCGAGGGGTTACTTCGCAAGCGATGATCCACTGGGAAGGCCTGTGAACCTGTGCATCGGCCGGTATTTGTGGCCGGCCCAGGCTCTGATCTGAGGACCGTACAATTCCCATCCGTTGGACCGGCGGTTCGATGTGAGTCGGTCCATTTGTTACTGCCGACGATACCTGGAGTGTGCCAAATGTTCGTCTGTCTTTCGTCCGGTGCCTCCCCTCGCTACCTGGAGGACATCCTGAGATCTCTAGCCTGGATTGCGCACCGTGTCGAGGTGTGGACGCCCGGCGGCGCGGGTGGCCCGGCGGCGCGGGCGGCCGCAGCGCTGGGCAGTGGCCGGGACGCGGCCACCCGCGCCACGCGGCGAAAAACGGCGGTTGGGCCCGCCCTCGGCGCGCACCCGCTGCGCCGGCAGTGCCCGACTGCCTGACGCCAGGGCGGGTAGGGTTTAC
>JAEUIF010000208.1 GCA_016795185.1 Planctomycetia bacterium
AGCGCCGAGCGCCTGAAGACCTTGGTTCCCGGCGCGGGCCATCTGGTTCACATGCCGTCGCACATCTACTGGCGCGTCGGTGACTATGAACAGGCCGCGAAGCAGAACGAAATCGCCATGATGGTGGACGAGGACTACCTGAAAGCGAGCGGCGCGAAGGGCGTCTACCCGCTGATGTACTACTCGCACAACATCCACTTCCTGGGGGTGGCGCGGGCGATGCAGGGCCGACCGGGAGACGCACGTCACGCTGCGGACAAGCTGACGGCGCATGTCGGGCCGCACGTCAAGGACATGCCCATGCTCGAAGGGTTCATGCCCACGCCCATGCTCGTGCTGACGCGCTGTGGCCGGTGGGACGACATCTTGAAATTGCCCGCGCCGGATGCCAAGCAGCTCATCACCACGTCGCTTTGGCACTTCGCGCGCGGCAGCGCCTTCGCCGCCCAGGGCAAGGCAAAGGAAGCCGAGCAGGAACGCGCCGCCTTTCTGAAGGTCAGCAAGCAGGTGCCGGCCGACGCCGCTTATGGCGACCGCAACAAGGCCGCCAGCGTGCTGGCCATCGCCGAGCGCTTGCTCGACGCCCGCGTCGCCCTGGCCGGCGGGAACCGCAAGACCGCCATCGAGAAACTCCAAGGAGCGGTGAAAAACGAGGATGCACTGAACTACATCGAACCGCCGGACTGGTACATCCCGACGCGCGAACTCCTCGGCGCGGTGCTGCTGCAAGACGGCCAGGCTGCCGAGGCCGAGCAGGTCTTTCGTGCCGCCTTGACCAGGCATCCCCGCAACGGTCGTGCGCTGTTCGGACTGCGCGAAAGCTTGCAAGCGCAGAAGAAGACCTATGCCGCAAAGCTGGTGGATCAGGAGTTCGCCGCCGCCTGGAAACACGCCGACCAGGTGCTGGACCTGAAAGACTATTGAGGATCGCTTCCCGTTTGTAGTTCCGCCTTCAGGCGGCGATTCGCTCCACCGCCTGAAGGCGGAACTACGAACGCGAACGAGAGGCTCCGCCATGAGCAGCGAAGAACCACGCGACGAAGCCGCCGAACAGCCAGCAGCGACCGAGATGCAACTGGTCTACGCCGGGCCGAGCCGGTTGCTGGCCGTCGAGGGCAGCGCCGCCCTGTCGCTGGTCGGCAACCTGCGCCGCGCCCCGGTGCGGCTGGATGCCCGCATCAAGCGGCCGTTGCCGTTGCGCGAGGCGCTATCGGTGCTGTACGCGGTGGTTGGCAGCGATTACCGCTACGTGCCCAAGGACCGCACCGCCTATCTCGCTTACCTGCGCATGAAGAAAGAAGCGGCGGGCCTGGGCATGTGGCAGGCCCAGCAGGCCTACTTCTCCTGGCTGGCACGCAACGATCCGCTGGCCTACGTCATTCTCGACCCGCTGGTGTCGGTTTACCCGGATCAGGTCGCGTTTGAGGTTTTTAGCAAGGACGAAAGCACCTACGCGCGCCTGGCCGTCAGCCACGATGCACTCGAAGCCAGCGATTCGCCCCAGTGCGGGACGACCAACATTGACTTCAGCCAGGCGCTGTTCGATGGCATCCAGCAGATGCGCAGCTACCGCGACACCCGGTTGCACATCGGCCGCGACGCCGTCAAGCTGGCCACGGCCGATGTGGGTGAGGTGCTGGAAAAGAAGATCCGCGTGCCCGATTCCTGGCTGCGGGGCTTTCTGCAAGTGCAATCGGCCGCCACGCTGCCCCGCGACTCCTGCCGGCTCGCGGCGATGGACCTTTACAACCTGCTGCGTCATCTGCGCATGCACGGCGACCGCAAGGGCAAGCGCCGCGGCCTGCGCATCGAACTGGTGCCCGGCGAGTTTCCCCGCCTGGTGCTGGAGCCGTGGGAAGTCGTGCTGCGTTCCGAAGCAGCGAAGTACACGGGCAAGTCGGCACGGGTGGTGCGTGTCTGGGGCCGACGGCGTTTGCTGATGCTGCGGCGGTTGCTGCCGTTCGTCGAGAGCGTAGAAATCCACCTGCTCGGTTCGGGGCTGCCCAGCTTCTGGGTACTGCGCGCCGGCGACCTGACCCTGACGCTGGGCCTGACCGGCTTCACCGCCGCCAACTGGTCGCAGGCCGTCAGCTTCGACCTGTTGCTGCCACGCAAAACGCAGGGCAGCGCACAGCTCGAAACCGTCATCGGCAAGCTCGGCGACGTCTGGAAAGCCAGTGCCGCCGAGTTCGCACGGGCGATGAACTTCAAGGGACCGGCGTTGCTCGAAGCCTTGCAACTCGGCTGCCAGCAAGGCCGGCTGATGTACGACCTGGCAGAAGATGTCTACCGATTGCGGCCCGTCACCGACGAACCGCTCGACCTGCCCAAGCTGGAATATCGCAACCAGCGCGAGAAGATCGCCCACGATCTGCTCGTCCGACGCGGGGCGGTCAAGATCGTCACGGAGAACCGCATTGCCGGCAGCGGCCTGGAGCTAACGGGCAAGGTCACGGTTACGGAGGATAAGCGCGACTATCGGCCACAACTATTGCTCGCGGATGAAGGCCAGGTCAGCAAGGCCGAATGCACCTGTACCCAGTTCCGCA